>JAAZXX010000774.1 GCA_014239995.1 Verrucomicrobiia bacterium | reverse complement strand
CCAGCGTACACCCCTCAAGGCCTTGAGGGGTGTACGCGCATTGTCTGGTTATCATTCTGCTAATAATGTTCCTTTCTGGGGAAAGCTTGTGCAGCGTATCGAAAAAAACAGGTAGTAACGTTCGATAGAACGAGATGGCAAGAATCATGGCTTACCGAAGCCAACCCCTCCTTGTTGCCTGTGGACATGCAATGTCCGTCCACCAGACGAATGGATTGTCGAACATGAACCTGGGATGTATATTGATTTTACGCTGATCATGTTCATGTTATTTATCTCTGCAACATATGCCCAAGCACTACCTGAGTTTCCTTCTTTGCTTCCTCAGTGGATTTCTGCCTGCTCACAAGGGAAGTGCGGAACTTCACCGCAAGATCATTCGGGGAAGCTTGTCAGGAGAGCCTGTCACCTTCTATTACCAGTTGCCCCAAGCCTATCGTGATGGAGACCCCGGGCACGCAGTGGTCTACAGCCTGCACGGGCGTGGTCGGTCCTCCGGGAAGAATCACCTGGAGTTCAACGCCAGTCTCCTTGCCGCTCAGAAACATGGTCTGCTGAAGGATGTCATTGCGGTCTATCCGATGTTTGGAGCCAATGACTGGTATGTGGACTCCAAGGACAAGAGCATCCGCGTGGAGACCCAGTTTGTCGGGGAACTCATTCCATGGATCGATCAGCATTTAAATACCATCAAGCAAGCTGAGGGAAGGGTGATCCAAGGTTTCTCCATGGGGGGGTACGGAGCCTCGTTGTTTGCGGTTAAATACCCTCATCTTTTCAGCTTATGCATGAATTTCGATGGTGGCATGTGGAATTGGGAAGACATGATTCGTTCCAGCAAGAAGTGGGAAGCTGTTGCTCCGCGCCTCTTTGATGGGGATCAGCAGTATTATCAGGAGCATTGTTCCCCCTGGACCCTGGCAAAGGCAAATCAAGTAATCATCCGGGAAAAGCTCACCTTCGTATCCTATGCAGGATCCCTTGGCTGGCGGCTTGAACCTTGGAAGGAACACCTGAAGGGTCTGCATATTCCAATGCAATACACGGACACCGGATGCCGGCATCAGTTGGATTGTCTTCTGGAATACAGGAACTTTGAAAGCTTTCGCATCATCGCAAGGCATCTCGCCGTCAGGCGCGAGAATCTGTCGACGCCATGAGACATGTCAGATTTCGTTGAAATGTGGGGGTCTTCCGGAAAGTCCATGCGGAGTGGTATCCTCATTCGAGATCCACCCATGGGATCAACCTGGAGCATCGTTTGCCCACACCTGGCAGATAGGTAACACGTAGCTTGATTCAAAAAAACAAGCGCATGATTCCAGGAAGCGTGGGATTCATTTTCCGTATTTACCTGGTATGTCCTTCACCAGGTCCAGAGCTCCAATTCTTGGGGCGAAATAGAAACGAGACCAAGATGTTTCCTTGATGCACACGGTGATCTGGAGGCGTCTTCAGGGGTTCGTTGCTTTCTGATGAATGAATCAAACAAGGTTTTTGAACCAGGAGACCTGTCCGTGATCCTCTCATCCTTTTTCAGGGGGAGGCGTGAGCAGGTTCATTATAAAATCCTCAAGGTATTATCATATGCGAACCCATTTTCACGGCATAATATGAAAAGGTTATGAAAAAAAAGTGCATGATTTGTGGTCTCGATTGTCAGGATCAACCGCGTTACAAGGACGAGCAAGGTCAATATGTGCATGTGTCCTGTTCAGAACGACAACATCCAGAGGCTTCCGCAATGAATGCAAGTATGGAAATGGCTGGGATTCAAAGTGAGACCCGCACTGCCTCCATACGATTGTGGAATCCAAATGTGGCCGCCTGCTTGTCCCTGTTGTTCAGTCCGGCTTTCAGCGCATGGGTGCATGCGGTGAATTGGAGATCCCTGGGCCGGACCGATAAGGCCAGGCAATCCATGAAGTGGGTCTGGGGAGTCATCATCTTCATCATGATGGACATCCTGCTTGATATCACAGGGCTGGGTATTTCAATTCCTTTGATCATTTACCTGGGCATTCCCTTACTGTGGTATTTTTGCAGTGGCAGATCTCAAGGGCATTACCTGACGTCAAAACAGACCGTTTACACTAAAAAATCC
>JAAZXX010000773.1 GCA_014239995.1 Verrucomicrobiia bacterium | reverse complement strand
CTACCAGCGGGGTAACATTGGAAAACGCAAAAGCCTACCTGGATTCTGGAGCATTCGCACTCGGCTTCGTCCATTCCCTGTTTAAACCAGAGGATGTGTTGGGGAGGCGATCTGAAATCATTGAGAATAGAGCCAAGGCAATACTAAATGCCATTTGAGATAAAAATGCACACCATCCACCATTCAAATCAGCTCCAGGCGTGGAGACCAGGGAGCACCGCCGCAATCCTCATATGCATATGCATATCAACAATGATTACTTGCTTTGGCGCATCGACAGGTACCGAACGTGAAGGTTTCCTTCCAAAAAAACTCACAGGAGTGACGAATTTTTTAGAGCAATATCCAGCATATGACGGACGCGGAATCCGAATCGCCGTCCTTGATTCTGGAGTGGATCCTGGAGCTTCCGGTCTTAAAAGCACCTCCTTGGGATCACCAAAATTGATAGATATCCTGGATGCCACCGGGAGTGGTGATGTGGACACCAGCACCATTGTACAACCATCAACAACAGGAACGATCACCGGGCTTGGGGGTAAGAACCTCACACTTTCCCCGCATTGGTTGGAGCCCGGCAGGCAATTTCATCTGGGCATCGTACGTGGCTTTGATCTTTTCACCGAAGACATCAGACAGCAATACCAGAACATGGCAGAGAAAGCCATGATCAGGACCAACCAGTATTATATCAATCAGGCCGAAAATGCGTGGCAAAGCATGGAGGACACCATTGAACCCTCTGAACAGGATTCGGCAGATGAAATGACAGATCTTCGAGATCAACTCGAACTCCTCAGGCAATTGGGGCAAGATTTCGAAGCACCATCACCTGTTTATGATTGTCTTGTTTTTGAGCAAAACGGGATCTGGAACGCGGTAATCGACACCGATGAAGACGGCGATTTCAGGAATGAGATCATCCTGCAAAATTACTCCATCCACCATAAGCACGCTCATTTTGGTCCGTGGACACTTGTTAACTTTACTGTGAACATTCGAAGAGATGGTAATTTGTTGTCCATTGTCATTCCTTCCAGCGCCCACGGCACGCACGTGGCCGGCATCATTGGGGCATATTACCCGGATGCTCCCGAAAGAAACGGCATATCACCGGGGGCTCAGATTGTTTCCATCAAAATTGGAGACAGCCGCTTGAACGGCATGGAAACCGGTATTGCCATTCAACGTGCCCTGCGCATGGCACGTGATCAGGGGTGCGATCTCATCAACATGAGTTACGGCGAACCAACATCCACGCCTAACGAGGGCTGGTTTATCAAACAGGTAAATGAGCTGGTTTACGAAAATAACGTAATTTTTGTTGCATCGGCTGGTAATGCCGGGCCAGCACTTGGGACAGTCGGGGCCCCTGGCGGCACAACAAGCAGTATCCTTGCAATAGGAGCCTATGTCCACCAATCCATGATGCCCCTGCAATATGGCATGCCGCATCTTCCTCAAAACAACCTCTATACATGGTCCTCAAGGGGACCAACGATCGACGGTGATCTTGGAGTGAATCTCTGTGCCCCCGGCGGGGCCATTGCTCCTGTCCCAGCCTTCAGTCTTCAGCCAGCCATGCAGATGAACGGCACTTCAATGGCTGCCCCCTATGCTTGCGGGTCAATCGCACTTATTCTCTCCGGCCTTAAATCGAGCAGCATCTCTTGGAACCCCTACGGTGTTAGAATGGCCCTTCAAGAGTCAGCCAGGGGGCTCGAAGGGATAGACACCTTCTCACAGGGAGCAGGTCTGATTCAGGTAGGATCCGCATTCGAGCAACTTACAAGGGGACTGGAGAGGGATGCAATCAAGGGCTTCGAGATAAGGAATCCAAGTTCATCCACCTCTCGTGGAATATACCTACGCGAACCAGCAAAAACCAAAAAACCAAGCAACCACAAACTATTCATCGAACCCATTTTTTCAAAAAACGTCACCCTGGCGGAAAAAGCAAACTTTGAAATTTGGGCTGAACTCACATCATCTGTTGATTGGATTCGGTTTCCACATTCCGTATTGATCCACCAGCAACAAGGAAGCATATCCGTAGAAGTCGATCCGACCAAACTTCCGCCAGGAGCACACACAGCAACCATTCGCGGACGTG
>JAAZXX010000772.1 GCA_014239995.1 Verrucomicrobiia bacterium | reverse complement strand
ACCGATGCCTGCCTTGGCCTGCTGGAGTTGTCCATCAGCACTTCGGGTTCCCTCCGGAAAGATAACCATGGCTTTGCCTTCCTTGAGTGACTTTAGCACATGGCGTACGGCTTGGGTATCCTTGCCGCCTTCCCGGTCAACCCCGATCACATTAAGACGGGGCAGCAGCCAGGCAGAGAAAGGGTTGCCCATCAGGGTTTCGCGGGCCAGATAGTGGAAATCCCTCGGGGCGGAACACCCGATAAGCGGCGGGTCAAAAAAGCTCACGTGGTTCGAGGCAACAATCACCGGTCCTTTCATTGGGATGTTGCCCAACCCATGCCATGTGGTTCGATACAGCACAGTAAAAAGGCTTCTGGTGAGCCAGGAACATGTATGGTAAATGGCATTCATTGGGACAACTGGAAAGCCTGTACCTCTTTTAATCTTGGGGATTTCGGATGATTTGAAGAAGCAGGGCGATGACTTGTTCCAGTGTGTGCTCTGATGTATCGACGACGATCGCACCTTCCGGGCATTTCAGCGGGGCCTCCTTGCGACTGGTGTCGATGGCATCGCGTTGCTGGATGGCATCCTCCTGACCCTGTTTTTTGCGTCGGAGGGAACGGGTCTCGGCATCCGCGTGGAGATAGAACCTGAATGGTGCATCGGGAAAAATGACCGAGCCAATGTCGCGCCCCTCCATCACCAGTCCCTTGAACCCGTGTTTTTGCGCCATTTTCACTTGCCCTCGCTGATACTCAAAAAGAAATTTCCGTACGGATGGGATGGCAGCAAAATAGGCGACAGCACCATTTACATGTGGACTGCGAATTTCAGAATCATTCGGTTCGTGGCCATTAATAGAAAGGAATGCCTGTTGGCCTTTTACTGACGTGCCAAGGTTAAGTGTTTCCAAGCCCTCTGTAACCGCATCCAGATCTTTCGGCGATATACCTGCTTGATTTAGTGCAAACGTGACCGTTCGGTAGTGTGCGCCGGTGTCGACATGAAGGAACTCCAGTTTCTTTGCTATGGCACAAGATGTGGACGATTTGCCAGTGGCAGCCCCACCGTCGATGGCTATTATGGTGATGGGATGTTTGCTCATTCTTTTGTGGAAGCTTGTCTCAAGTCCTCCAGTTTTTCAAAGAAATCCGGGAAGGTCTTTGCGCAGCAATCTGGATCGAGCACCGTAAGCCAAGGGGCGCCGTCTCCTCGTAAATCCCGGCTCCCAAGAATACCAAAACTCATGGCGACACGATGGTCTTCATAAGTTTCTATGCTGACGCCTTCAACTGCCTTGGCATGGAGTGCGTTGCTGTTTGGGAAAATATGGATTGAGTCATCGGTCTCTTCCACCCTTTGACCAAGTCTTCGGAGTTCCGTGGCCATGGCGTGGACACGATCGGTTTCTTGCTTGCGGGTGTGAGCAATGCCAGTGATTCGAGTTTGTCCTTTTAGCAAGGGGGCGATTGCCGCTAGGGTGAGGAAGGTATCGGAGATTGCATTGAAGTCAAATTCACCTCCATGCAAATCATCTTGCTGAGCAGTGCTGCCAATTCCTTTCTGGGTAAAACGGGTCTTGAAGCCGGTTTCCCTTAGGATGGCCTCGAAGCGGATGTCTCCCTGCAACATCTCCGGAGTCAAACCAGGAAGGGACGTCTCCCCTCCGACAACCCCCGGTAATGCCAGAAAATAACTTGCGGCAGTGGCATCGGGTTCAACCTGCCAACTCGTAACGGATTTATATCTTCCGGTATTGGCAATTTGGGTTTGGGCTAGCGTGTCACTTTTTGTTTCTGCTCCAAACTGCTGCATCATCTGCAGGGTCATCGTGACGAAGGGCCTGGAGACCGTTTCCCCTTTCAAATGTAGTTTCACTTCACTCTTTGCCAATGGAGCAACCATCAGCAGTGCGGATAGAATCTGGCTGCTTTGGCTGGCATCGACTTCCCAGGTCCCACCGGGTAGCCCCGAGGTTTCGATGGTAAAAGGAAAATGTCCCTCCTTATTGTGACAGATGATCTTGGCTCCCAGTTTCCGTAATGTTTCAAGAGGACCCTGCATCGGCCTTTTGCGCATGGCGGTGGTCCCGTCCAAGTGATAGCAGCCTGAAGGGTGGAGGCAGAGCATCG
>JAAZXX010000771.1 GCA_014239995.1 Verrucomicrobiia bacterium | reverse complement strand
CTGACCGCCGCCCTGCCATCAGGAAGGAAATCGAAACCTCCCACGCGAAAGGGCGTTCCGAATGGGTTTTCGTCGCGATAGGGAATCGTCAAGGTATCGATCACATATGGACCGGAACCCGTACCCAATTCTCCACGAGTGACCACTTGGCGCGAGCTCCATTGGGCCGTTTGCCTAAGCGCCAACCACTTCGTTTTTCCTTTGTCGTATTTCGGAGGAAGCGAGGAATTCAAAGCGATTCCAGGCTCCAACCTTCCGTCCACCGTCATCCTTCGGGTAAGCTTTCCATTGCGAAACCAGACGTGATCGTAAACCGGGACTCCACCAACCGAATAATGGAAAACGACCCGCTTCCCATTGCGATACAGGCCCAGAAATTGAAGCTCCAACGCTTTTCCATCCTCCCTTGTCCACGCCGATTCGCCAAGATCGAGAAGACGCTTGCCACCCGGCTTAACCCCGGCATTCACCCCGAAGCGCTTTGAGTCGTACACCACTCCCCCTTGCCAGGAATCGGTAAAGGTCAATCGCTCGGTATCGAAAAGAGCCGAGGCTTCCTGATCTTCTCCAACCGCTACAACGACTGCCCGTACGGTTGTCCGCCCGAAGTGGTTCACCACTTGCGATACCATTCCACCCATGTCCATTTCATTGAGCCGTTTGTCCGTATACAACGAATCGTCATTTTGCCCCCAATGGCCAAACTTGCCGCCATCCAATCCCGGGAACTCCGCAAGGGTTTCGGGTATCGGTTGATCGCTGCGAGCCAGAATACGTCGTGCCTCTTCCGCATAGTAATTACGAATTCGGTTTTGCGGGAAAGGTTTTGAAGTGGAGGATTTTGAGGATGCGGGTCCGGGAGCGTCATCCGAAATGTCCTCCATAAATTGCGCGTAGATCCGTTGATGCGCTTCGAAAGGATCTGAGGGTTTCTCATGAAGCACGAGACGCGCGTGTGCCTCAAGCGGCTCTCCGGTGCGCACGTCCCGGGAAAAGAAACTCAGATACATGGAACTATGTTTCTCGATGTTAGTCCAAGTCTCTGGCGGCGCCCCGTCCTTGCGATTCGGCGTCACGCATACGGCACGGGTTGATTGCGGATCACTCATCAGGAGGATCTCATAGGAATCATTTCCAGCCACCGCCAGAGGTAGGGCAGCGTAGTTCTCGGGGATAAATGATGGCCACTTCCAACTCGAATGAACGCGACCCGAGTTGGCTAAGGGTTTTCGTGCCTCTTCATTGAGTGGATAAAACCCGTAGTCCCCCCCCTGAACGGCGGTCTCACTGAAAACAGGCAAACCATCCTTCTCCAAGTATATCCCCTTAAAGAGATCCAATGCCACATAGTTCGCCAGGAGAATCTCAAAATTCTCAATGTCCCTTTTAGGATCAACAACGATCTTCAAGTCAATCTGTGCAGGGCCCGAAATCTTCCAGGTCGCCGAAATGGTCACTGGGCGTTCGTCGTTGGCCGGCCAGGTCAAAGTCGCCCCATCGCTTGCCTCCTCGATGTCCGCATCTTCGTCGCGCAACGCACCAAAGGATTCGGTGGCGGAATATACGCGGTAGAGATTCAGCATGCCGTGATGACGCCGTTTGCCGCCGACCTTGCCGACCGGCGGGTGGGGGTCCCAGCCGCCTGGCTGGAGAACCAAACCACGCAAACCATGCCGTGCATACCCGCGCGGCAACTTACGTTGATCCCCTGCGACGAACCTTCCCTTCAAAGCCGAGGTTTCAAACCGGAACATCTTGACGCCACCCCACCCACCATCCGATCTGTGCCAGTCTCCAGCAATCTCCTCGGCGGCAAGTGGAAATACCGCAACCAACATCGCCAGAGTGATTCCGTTGAGGATAAGTTTTCGAGCGATCAATTTCATTTTGATTCCTACTTTAACATAGAGAACCTCTGCTGGCTTGAAGTAACCCGTCGAGTTTTTGAACAAACTCGGCGTGACCAATCATTCAGGACTGTGGCTTCTCCTGTAAACAGCGGGTGTTGTGTGCATGATTCGTTTGAACTCCCTCGTCAAGTGGGCCTGATCGCTGAAGCCACACGCAAAGGCGACCCCGGCTATGGAATCCTGGGATTGGATCAGCTGTTTGCAGGC
>JAAZXX010000770.1 GCA_014239995.1 Verrucomicrobiia bacterium | reverse complement strand
AGAAAGAACTGGGAGCATCCGTCATTGTGATAGGACACGACATGGGCCTCATGGCCCAATTCACCGAACGACTCGGCGTAATGTATGCGGGCAAACTTGTAGAAGTGGCCAGCGTCAGGGATATCTTTAACAAACCACTTCACCCGTATACCAAGCTCCTGATAGCGAGTCTTCCATCACTTGAAGCAAAGGAGGTGTTCCGGGGTATCCCAGGACGTACTCCATCTCTCCTGAACCCTCCTCCAGGATGTGGTTTTCATCCTCGATGTCCAAAGGCGATGGAACACTGTTCAAGGCTGGTACCTACCCTGCAGAAGTTGGAGACCGCGCAATTCGTGGCATGCCACCTTTATGATGAGACAGTTGATTCCACCGATTCTGCGGGTTCTAATGGTAACGGGGAGTTGAAAATCGCCGAATCAAGTAGCGCCGCACCACAGTAGTGAAAGATTGACTGAATGACTTTGAATATGTTTGCATCGACCGCTCAAAAGCGGGTTGCCAGGCTAAACCAATGAGTGGGTTGTTAGAACTCCGTAACGTTACCAAGGTTTTTGGCGGTGGCATTTTCAGCAAAAATCGCACCACGGCCCTCGAAGACCTCTCTTTCACACTGTACACGGATCAATCGTCTATCACCTCGATCGTCGGTGAGAGCGGCAGTGGTAAGACTACTGTGGCTCGTCTCCTGCTGGGGATGATCGCTCCGACCAAAGGCCACATCTCTTACAAAGGGAAAGACGTGGCCGAAATGTCGCGAGCTGAACGCAAAGAGTTTCGGCGAGAAGTGCAACCGATCTTCCAGGATCCATTCGAGGTATTTAACCCCTTTTATAAAGTGGACCACGTGCTGAAGGTGCCGATCTCCAAGTTCAAGCTGGCTGACTCCGAAGCGGAAGAACGAAGCATGATAAGCGATGCCTTGGAGATGGTTGGTCTGAGGCCGGACGAAACGCTGGGACGGTACCCACACCAGTTGAGCGGTGGCCAGCGTCAACGGATTATGGTGGCCCGTGCTCTGCTTCTGAAGCCCAGAGTCATACTGGCCGACGAACCCGTCTCGATGGTGGACGCCTCTTTGCGGGCCACAATTCTCGAGAGCATCCATAGTCTCAACCGAGAACTAGGCATTTCCATCCTGTACATCACGCATGATCTGACCACTGCCTACCAGATAAGCGATAACATCCTGGTTCTTTACCGCGGTTCGGTGGCAGAAGTAGGCAGTGTGGACGCCGTGATCAAGGACCCGAAGCATCCCTATACTCAGCTCCTAGTCGGGTCTATTCCTCAACCAGACCCCGAGCTAGCATGGGGCGAAGGCAGAACCTCATTTGTCCCAGTTGCTAATAGAGCAGTAAATGGCTGCAAATTCGCGGATCGCTGTGACTCAGTGATGGATTTATGCTGGAATAACGTTCCGCCACGCTACCAACTCGAGAGGCACCGCGTGGCGACATGTCACCTTTTCGGGGACTCTCCAGTCATGACGGGTTCGGACGTATCGCAGGTGTTTGCGGCCCGTACAGAAGTGAGCAGACCAACCCCATCCGGAAAGTGATAATCACCCCTCACACAGGTGGAGAGACACGGCTTTACGAAGAGCCGGTCATCGACATCCTCGAAGAAAATCTAAATGGGCGGTGGAGCGGGGAGATGGATCTTCGAAATCAGATTCTGTAAAAGAATTTGTGACTGTTAGCGATCCTGGAATTACAGGTTGATTGCTGTAGGCGGATGAGTTAAACCAGCATGCCGAGGATATTCACCGCGAGGTGATCAAGAGGAATGAGTATGGGAAATAGATTTCATGAAGATTGAAAAAATTCGTATCCGCCATGTATTTGGAACAATAGAGACAGATGGTCTTTTTTGGGAAGAGCGAGTGGTTGCACCATTGGATGTGTACCCTGAGTTCCGGAACGTTACTGACCTTTTCGAATGGTCTAATCAAACCGCTGATGATCATATGCCTCATGACGCATATTTTGTTCAAATCGAAACGGACGAAGGAGTTGTCGGAATTGGCGGACCGATGGATATGTCGGTTGCATTTATTGTCCAAAACGAGCTTGCTCATTATTTAATAGGTCGCGATCCTTTAGCTACGGAATTTATC
>JAAZXX010000076.1 GCA_014239995.1 Verrucomicrobiia bacterium | reverse complement strand
TTGGTGGCCTGATGGATAGCGTGGCCACCTTGACAAGCATGGCGATCCAATACGGTGTGCCTCTGGATGCCTTGGTTAAAAAGTTTTCTCATCAACGTTTTGAGCCATCCGGATTTACCAAAAATCCGAATATTCGCAATTGCTCTTCAATCCCTGACTATGTTTTCAGGTGGATGTCTCAAACATTTCAACCAGAAGCCCCGGGAACTGGGAGTCAGGCCAATCCGCAGGCCGAATTGGAAATGCCGGGGCTGGAGGATGCACTTAAAAAAAAAGTGAATCGTCCCATTCCTGAGTTGCCTTTAAGTGAGGAAGCAAGTCGCTCGAAATTAAACCTGGAAATTGTGGCTGGGTCTGATGGGAATGCCTCTGCTGGACGGGATGAAGGGCTTGACTTGGGGGGGTTCCGTTCCTTTGTCAATCAGAGTGACGCTCCTGCTTGCCCGAATTGTGGTCACGTGACCGTACGTAACGGAGCATGTTATAAGTGCCTGAATTGTGGGGAGAGCCTCGGCTGCTCCTGAGGTGCTTCTCACCTGCTGAGGAAGGTTTTATTCTCGTATCGTTGAGGTGCAGGATTCCATGATGGACCTGCACCTCAAGTGCGTTGACTCATTGAGCTTTTGACAGTTCTTCAGCCATGCAGCGGATGGCCTTGAGGTCCAATTTGCCTGTCCCCAATACCGGAACCTTTTGAATGACATGGAAGCATTGCTTGTTGGGTTTCCATAGATTGGGAATGTCTGCCTTTTGCAGGCGTTCCAAAAGATGTTCGCTGTCACCCACGGCCTCCGTGAACAGTACAACCAGTTTTTCTCCCTTGCGGTCACAGGGTGCCGATGTCACTACGATGGAAGGCTCGGCATATTCTCGGCCAGTTTCCATCAAAACCTGTTCTACAGCCTCGTGTGGCACCATTTCACCTCCAATTTTGCTGAAGCGTGAAAGACGGCCCGTGATAGAGATAAAACCATCGTTGTCCATTTTGGCAATATCGCCGGTTTCATACCAACCATCCTGAATCACCTGTTGGGTTTTCTCCTCAGGGCCCAGGTAACCTGCCATCACATTGGGCCCTTTGATGAGCAGCATGCCTTCGGTTTCTGGGGCGAGTAATTCTTTGCTGTCTGGATCGACGACCTTCGCGCTCACACCTGGAAGTGGATGCCCTACCGTACCGTCCTTGTGCGTAAAGGTGTTTTCGTCCATGTCCTCAGGGGGAGGTAGGTTCAGCGAGACAATCGGTGAGAGTTCCGTGGTTCCGTAGCCTTCCTGAGGGCGCAGGCCGAATTTTTTTTCAAACATGTCCGCAAGTTTTATCTTGAGTTTTTCAGCACCTGTAACGATCAGTTTCAAGGTTTGAAAGTCCTCAGGTTTGGCTTTGCGGATGTAGGCCATGAGGAAGGTTGGTGTTGCAAAAAGGATCGTGCTCCTTTCCTTTCTCACCATTTCCACAATACTGGCAGCGTCCAGCGGATTGGTGTGGTAATGCACCGGGAAGCCGGCCAGAGCAGGTAACCAGATCGTGGCAGTCAGTCCAAATGAATGGAAGAAAGGCAGAGCGGCAGAGAGTCCATCATCATTGCTGAGTGGAATGATTTCCGATGCAGCGTCTACATTGGACATGAGGTTGTGGTGTGTCAGCTGGATACCTTTGGGTTCTGCTGTGGAACCAGATGAAAACAGGATGGTTGCCGTTCGCTTGCGGTCCCAACAAATAGCAGGCAAAAACCACGAAGCAGGAAGCAATCGTGCCCGCAGGGCTGCCCTCAGTTTGTCAAGGGGGCGAATTCCCGCCACCAGGTCCTCCATGTAAAGAACGTTTGGGGTCAGCTCATAGTGCCCAATCTTTTCAAGGAATGCCCTTGATGTGATGGTCGTCCGAATGCCGCTTTGCTGAACAGCAGACGTGAAGGCCATGGGAGAGGCTGTAAAATTAAGGTTGACCGCCACGCGTCCATCCATGGCGAGGGCAAAATTAGATAAAGCACCTGCGACACATGAAGGCAGAAGAATGCCCACGCGTTCTTCATCTCCGGGAATCAGCTTCTGAAGGTGTTGGCTCAGAGCGAGACTTGCGATCAGGGTTTTACCGTGTGTAAGTCGTTTTCCGGTGGTGTCCGAAATGAACGGGCGGCTCCAGAATCTTCTGGATGTTTTGATCATGCTTGAGGCCAGGGAACCCCTGAGATCCCTGGCCTTGTCGTGATAGTCACTCCCCAGCTCCTGCACGGCCAATCGCACGGCATGCAAGGGAGCATCGTTTGGAAGCGGGGATCCAAAATGGATGTGCATGGGGTAGGGAACACGCAGTCGGTGGCCCCGATAGCGTTTGTATCCTGCATGGCTGAAAATGCTTCCCCACGCGCCCCCCAGATAGACGGGTATGATGGGAGTGCAGGTGCCTTTGACAATTTTCTGGTAGCCGGGCCGGAACGCATTCATCAACCCTGAGCGGGTGAGTCTTCCCTCCGCGAAAATAGCCACCATGAAACCTTCTTCCAGTGCCTTTCGGGCGGTTTGAATGGATTTGAGGATCTGTCTGGGCGGATCCTTTTCGGAAATAGGAATGGTGCCCATTAGTTTCAAAAGCGGATTGAGCCACCTGTTTTCATAGTAATCCCGATACACCAGAAAACGTATGCGGCGCTGTTGGACCGCCATGAGTAGCGGGGCATCTACGTAGGTGACATGGTTGCATATCAGCAATGCGGGTCCCTCTGTGGGGAGATGCTCCATGCCTGTTGTCTTCACCCTGTAAACACATCTAAGGAAAATGGCTCCTATAAACCGTATTAAGAAATCCGGCAGGAATCTGAATGCCATGACGACCAGTACCATGGTAAGTCCTGCGGCCACGAGAAAGCACTGGGCTGGGTCGAGATTGAGTGCATGTAAAGCCATCAGGAGGAACGCGGCAATGAGCACACCCGTGAAACTCATGAAACTGTCCAGTGCAAGGACTTCACTTAATTGCTCACGCGGGCTGTGCCACTGAATGAAAGCGACAAGCGGGACGATGAAGAACCCGGCGCTCAAGCCCATCAGGACCAGAATGGCTCCAGCAAGTTTCATGTTTCCAGCTCCAACATGCAGACCGAGAAGTAACAGTGTCAGGGTGAGGCCCATGGCGCCTACGGAAACCAAACCAAATTCAATATGTCGGCCAGATAACTTGCCTGCGGTGATGGCACCGACACCAATGCCGATTGCGACAAAAAGAAATAGATAAGAAGCGTCTACGTTCTTCTCAAAGCCCATGAATTCGATTCCGTAGGGAATCAGGTTAATCTGCACAAATCCACCGATCAGCAAAAAGAAACTGGCGCCCAGAAGAGCCAACAACAAGGGAGGGTCTTTTCGTATGCTCCTGAAGGTCTTGCTGACGCCTCCCAAAGGATTGATTTCCCATCCCTGCGTCGTGCCACTGGGCTCGGTGGGATGAATCGATCTGGCAAAAAACCATCCTATGATGGCGATTCCAACACAAAACAGGGAGGCGTAGTGATATTGTCCATGGGTGATGGCGCTAAACCAAGGTACCACTCCAGTTCCCAGCACAATGGCCATGTAGACGAAGGCCTGTTGCCAGCCGTTAGCTTTGGATAGGGATTGGCTGGGGAGCAGTTCGGGAATAATTCCCATTTTTGCCGGACCAAAAAAGGCGGACTGGGTGGCCATCATAAAAAGAACGGCATACAGGCCCCACTCGGATTGGAAATAGAAAGCCAGTCCACCAGCGCACATGATACCCAGCTCGGCCAATTTGACTTTTTCGATGATGTTTTGTTTCCTGAATTTTCCACTCAAAAAGCCTGCTGAGGAGGCAAATAACAGGAAGGGAAGGACAAACACGGCTCCAGCGATGTGATTGATCGAGGACATGGAGTCCACTCCTTTCAAATCAATCAGAGCAAAAATGAGGAAAAGCTTGAAAATATTATCATTAAAAGCACCTAAAAATTGGGCGATATTCAGAAAATGAAAATCGCGATTCAAGCCGGATGGTTGTGCTGTTTGCATTTGGTTGGGTTCGATTTTTGATTGAAACACGGATTTACGCGAGCAATTTCATTTTGTTCGTTGATCAGGATTGTCTCGAAGAAGGGTTTAACAGGATGTATGCCTTTTTCCTCTTTTTCCAATATTAGTAGGGATTGATCCGAAAGTATGCAGTCAGAATGTTTCTAAATTATAGATAGTCAATGTATTTGGTTTTTGATTAGAGGTGTCTGTATTGCTGGCAGTCAAGTTTTCAAGGTAGAAGTCCTATGGGTAAAAGAAATGCATTGGACATAAAATGACCGTTTAGCATACATTTAGTGTATGGCTCTTAAAAAAATTCCAGCTGAACATCGACCTTTTTGTGAATGGGTTGCCGAAGCGGCCTTTTGCAATCCATTCACCAAGCGTCGCCAGGAATTGTATTCGAAAATCATTGGCAAAGAATACGTTGATGGTGATTCCGATGGAATCAAAAGTCTTATGGATTCAATTCAAAAACGCATAGTGCTTCTTGGCGCAGAGCGTGGCTTGGATTACCGGGTTTTTCAAACAGCGGATAGCAATTTGGTGCGCCTGGTAGTGTTATTTGCCGCATATCACGCTTTGTATGAAGATCTGGATGCACATATTCTTCTAGAGCTTGCCTCTGATAAAGGTCCTGTGGTTTTCAAATCAGGGGGAAAAGGTATGTATTTGCTTCAGAGGAGTGGCTTTTCCATGGAGGCATCAGCTTGGTATGTCAGTGTTTTTTTTCAAATACGTCGAGCGCATTATTTTATCACTCACCAATTGATCGGCGTCAGTCCCTGTATGCAAGCCTTTAAACGCAGACTGTGGAACAACGTGTTTACGCACGATATCAGGAATTATGAGCTGTGTATGTGGAATCGAATGGAGGAATTTTCCATTTTACTGGTAGGCGAAACAGGAACAGGCAAAGAAATGGCAGCATCAGCCCTGGGACGCTCAGGTTTTATTCCCTACCTGCCTGCAAAGAACCGATTTGAGGTCAGTTTCCGAAATGCGTTTGTAGCGGCCAATGTCTCACAATACAGCCCCACATTGTTGGAATCCGAACTCTTTGGCCACCGCAAGGGATCTTTTACCGGCGCACTTGCAGATTATGAGGGCCTGTTTGGTGGATGTTCGCAACATGGAGCTGTTTTTTTGGATGAAATAGGAGACGTGCCTCTGCAGGCACAGATCAAACTTTTACGCTTGCTTCAGGAGCGTACATTTACGCAGGTGGGAGGAAGGGAATTAGTACAATTCAGGGGACGGGTGATCGCTGCTGCCCAGCCCTCAATTGATCGACTTTTAAGGCAGGAAGCATTTCGACACGATTTTTATTATCGTCTCTGTTCGGATCGTATTGAGGTGCCGACACTTCGCCAAAGGATTGCTGAATGCCCTGAAGAACTGACATGTCTGGCAAATTACTTACTGGTCAAATTGACCGGCAGGAGTGAAGAAGGGCTTTTCAACCTGGTTGAAAATGTGCTGACCGGTTTTCGCTCTCATGATTGGCCAGGCAATGTCAGGGAGTTGGAGCAGTCTGTGCGTCAGGTTCTTGTCAACAAAAAATATGTAACGATGAGAGAGAAGCCAGACCCACAGGAACCCTTTGACTTTTTATTAATAAAGTTGAAAGAAGGTAGATTGACCGCAGCACAGTTGTTACAGGGGTATGCAAGATTGCTATATGAAAAACATGGCAGCTACGAATCACTTTCAAAAATAATGGACTTGGACCGTCGAACAGTAAAAAAATATCTAAACCTTGAGATAGATGACTTCTCATGAACAGCCGATACTCAGATCGGCTTGAATAACGCCTGTATTCTGGTCGATTACAAGGTTTTATATGTTATTTCAAGGACCTGAAAAATTTCATATATGTTATTTTTATTTGATGTAAGAGCGTGGTTTTCTGTTTTATTATAAGTTGACATGTGAGGCTGCAAATGAAATGATGAAATGATTATATTAGCTAATAATAAGCAACCAACAAATATTCATATCCTATGATAAATAAACAATTGCAGGACTTTATGGGGATGCGAGATTCCTTAGTGGAGGAACGTAAAAACCTGGAAGAACAAATACGCCAGATCGATGAAGCCCTGAGAACACCATCAGGCTTCTCTGAAGGCACTGGAGGCCGTCGCCGTCCGAAGCGTGCCCGTAACCAGATGAACCTCAAGGAGGCTATCTCAAAAGCGATTTCGATCAAGCCATTGGGACGTAGAGAAATCTTAAAAGCCGTTCAAGATCTGGGTTACAAGTTTTCGACCAGTCATCCGCTGAATTCTCTTTCAGCGGCTCTCTACTCCAATAAGACCTTTGTTAAGATCGGCAATGCCTTTGGTCTGGCCGGAGATTCCAAGAAGTCTACCCCGCCATCCAAAAACAAGAAGGCCACCACCCGTAAGACCGCTGCGCGGAAACAAAAATAGAGCCTTTTGGGGTCAACCCTTTCGCAGCATGATGAAGCGTAAGGGTTGACCCATCAGTTTCATGCCAAGGTCCATGACCACGGAATGGACCTGAGGGGGCTGCGTTTCGGAATCCTGTAACCCCTGAATTCATTTTCGTTTGTCTGATTGCCTAGGCTCGCTGGTGCGATGCTCAGAAATGGCCCCCCAGCCTCTCAGGATCTGTCCCCGTGACACAGTATACTGACTTGTCCGCCCATTTACCTTGCAGGACATGGGCCTTTTGCCCCCAGCGCGTTGTTTCTTGCATATCTGAGGTTTGTAGCCAATAGTTTCGAGCTCCTCATGTTGACTCACATGTTTGAAAGGATTGTGCCCTCAAACGCACAGTTGTCGACTTTTGCGTGATGAGTTATCAATGACTTAGTTCGCTGCGGCAAGCCGCGTCAGCATTCAATTTCCAGTGTTCATGAAGATCAGTTCAACCAAAGCCAATCCTCTCAAACAACTCCCTCACGGCTTCACCTTGATCGAATTGCTTGTCGTTATTGCGATCATTGCCATCTTGGCTGGTATGTTGTTGCCTGCATTGAGCAAGGCCAAAACTAAAGCCCAAGGAATCAAATGCATGAACAATGGCCGGCAGATGATGCTGGCTTTCAAGATTTATGCCACTGACAGCGAAGATTGGTTTCCTCCGAATCCCGACGACGGAAACGTTTCTGGTAATAACTGGTGCGCTGGCAGCATGAACAACACTTCCCACGCAACCAATTTTCAAATGTTGCTTGATCCGCGTACTTCCAAGCTTGGCCCTTACGTAGGATCTCATCAGATTTTCCGATGCCCAGCGGATCGCAGTACCGTCAGGGTTGGTGGCAAGGTTGTTCCAAGGGTTCGATCCTGGGCTATGAGTCAGGCGGTTGGCACCATTTCCAACTCCCAGAAAAAAGCTGTTGAGGGCCCTTGGCTTGACAATGCTCACGGCCACAAACAATGTCGGCCTTTTAAAACCTATGGCAAGGAATCGGATGCTACCGCTCCCGGCCCTTCAAATCTGTGGGTTTTCCTCGATGAGGACGAGCGCAGCATCAACGATGCTGGCTTTGCTGTGGGAATGAATGCGCAGGAATGGATTGATTGGCCTGCGACATACCATAACCGCGCTGCCAATTTCGCCTTTTTGGACGGTCACAGTGAAATCAAGAAGTGGACCGACGCCAACACCGATGCACCCGCGCGGACGGGTGCTGTATCGCGCATGAAAGTTAACAACAGCCGGGATGCGATTTGGGTGCAGGTGAGGACTTCAGCTCGATGCGATGGGCAGCCGTTACCCTACGGAAGCCCCTAGTGGTTCATACCCACATAGCGTGCTAAAACCATATCCGCTTGCGGGTATGGTTTTTTTATTATCTTCCCGGGGATTGGTTTTGACCTTCTGGAATCACCAAGTCGAGCATTTCCTTTACTGCCTTCTCAAATCCCACGAACAGTGCACGTGATACAATGCTGTGACCGATGTTCAGTTCATGGAGCCAGGGGACCTCGTGCAAAAAGCGAATATTGTCGTAATTCAGTCCATGGCCCGCGTTGACTTTCAATCCAAGGGAGTTTGCCAATTCTGACGATGCTCTCAGGCGCTCAAGCTCTATGCCACGTGCCTTATCACACGACGCAACTGCTGCATAGGCCCCCGTATGGAGTTCGATGGCGTGGGCTCCTGTTTGCTTGGATGCGCTGATGATTCCTGCGTCCGGGTCGACAAACAGGCTTACTTCGATACCTTCGCCCTGTAGCCTGGTGACACTGGCGGTGATTGCCTTATATTGGCCTTCAACGTCCAGCCCTCCCTCCGTGGTGACCTCAAGCCGGTTTTCCGGGACCATGCAGACGGCTGCTGGCATACAATTAAGCGCCACCTCCAACATTTCGGGAGTATTTGCCATTTCGAAGTTCAGGGGAACACTTAAGACTTTGGCAAGACGCTCAATATCATGGTCCTGTAAATGGCGGCGATCTTCCCTGAGATGGGCAGTGATCCCATGGCATCCCGCTGCCACGGACGCTAACGCTGCATCAATCGGATCAGGTTCTCCATTTGGTATGCCACGATAGCGTGCTTCGCGAAGGGTGGCACAGTGATCAATATTAACGCCTAGTCTTACCATGGTTACGCTTCAATTTTTCGTCGTAGTCAGTGGGGCAAATTCCCAATTCGAGATGGTGTTCACATCGATCCATGGAAAGACATCCGAGTGCATCCATTTGGTAAGCAGAGCAATCTCGAAACCAGTCAAACCTAGATGCGATTTGCGTTGTATTTCCAAGGTTTTTGGGGATTTTACCAATATTTGCGTGACTGAGTTTCCGATCAGTTCCTCTACGTGTTGTGTCCAATTATAAAGTGTTGTGCCCTTGCTCATCTGTCCCTTGTCAAAAAGAAATCCGATCAAATTCAAAAAGGCTCGATATTGGTA
Source organism: Verrucomicrobiia bacterium (assembly GCA_014239995.1). Lineage (GTDB taxonomy): Bacteria > Verrucomicrobiota > Verrucomicrobiia > Limisphaerales > AAA164-E04 > AAA164-E04. The sequence continues at coordinate 1,704 of JAAZXX010000076.1, read as the reverse complement.
CAACTTTTCCCCACTCAATTCCCAATGGTAATAACGCAGACGTGGGTGGTTTTCTATCTGTGCAAACAATGCAGGTGGGGGTGGGTTCGTGCGGGTGGACATCATGAACGTAAGCCCGGCAATGTGGTGGTAGCCGTCTCCATATTCAATGCCTTTGACAAAAGGTACGACAAAAGCAGGTGTTAACTTGAGGCTCAAATGATTCTGCAGTGTATTGTTGATGATGGCGGCTCGGCCACTCTCCAGGAATTGAGGGCCGAGGAAATCGACTAAACCTTTACTCAGGTTATCCACAGGCAAATTCTCCTTGGTAACCGGCCACGAGATATAGTTGCGAAAAAGTGGGGCAGCTTCCTGCGTGGAGTTTGGGTTGCTTACCTTAGAGGGGCGAGACCAAGCCACCGACTGTTCCGGTGTCCCATCAGGAAACAGGGTTTTCATGCCAGGGATGTTGCTTAGAAGCGGTTCAAGATGTCGTTGTGCCGAGAAACTGACCACCGGGTCCTGAATTCGATTCACAGGAATGTTCCAGGCAGATGCTGAATCTTCAAGGGGTTGATCCAAATTCAATTCTCCTGTAGTCCGTACAAAATTCTCATCCCCAGTGAGTTTGAAGGTTGCTGTCTGGATATTTCCAGTTTTCGGTAATTGTATTAACTCTCGAATGCTTTCAGCGCACAAGTGGATGGTTCCCCAGCCATCGTCCGGTGCAACGGGTGGGAACGCTTGTTTTTTTACATCAGCATCCCAGTCCAGAATGCGAGTGAGAGCATCGCTGCCCACACTCAGCAGAAGCCAATCGCCTCGTTGTGCATACCGCATGAGGAAACCCGAATCTGTCGATGAAGCATCCCAATCGGAGGTCATTCCCTCACTCAAAGCGGGATTGATATCCCATCCAAGGGATGCGGCGTAGCGACGCAGATGGGTGTTCCAGTTGATCAAATGATCTTTAGGAACCCGAATTGCCATCGACACGTTGATCGCAGATGTGGATACACCGTGCACTTCGCCATAGGAGACGTGCTCCATCATGTCCGCCCATAAAGGGCTCAGCAGCCCCATCCTTGTATCATCCGGCTTGCTGCGGAGCCCGTGAAATAATTTGTCAGGAGCTCCTGAGAGTTTCTCAATCAGCAGGTCCCTGACAGGAACTGTTTTTTCGGATTGAAAAATCTGCTTGAGCAGGGTGCCGCCTTCCATGGCTCTGATGTGCTCTGCGCCCTGAAAATGCCAATATCCCAGCATGGTCTTCCCGGGATCGGATGCACATATCGTCGTATGGCCCACGGTTATCGCCGTGCACAACAACAGCCAATCGGAAAAGATATGTCTGTTTAAAAACATAAGTTGATCAATGACAAAATTGCGGATGTTAGGCAATGGCATTCTTGGCCTAGTCCAGGCTTCCAAGAAAGGCTATCAAATCGCGTAGTTCCCTTTTGGTAAGCATGAGAATCAAACCCTCTGGCATGCCAGAGAGGCCTTTTTCGCGCAGATGAATGTTGTTTTTTTGAATTGTCAGCATGCCATCCTCCGGAGAATTCAGTAACAAGGTCTCTTCGTTCTCCTCCTTGATTAGTCCTGCATAGAAATGATCGTCCTTCGTTTCTATGAGCACGCTTTCGAAGCCTTCAGCGATCTCTTGGTTGGGGTAAAGGATGGATTCCAGAATTTGATCAAGTGAGGATCGTTTCGATAATG
>JAAZXX010000769.1 GCA_014239995.1 Verrucomicrobiia bacterium | reverse complement strand
GTCGCTGGCTCAAACACTTCCCGAGGAGCCAGGTGAACCGGCAGCGGAGGGATAACCCTGTGGGTGGGATTGATGCCATTTCCATGCCGAGGCGACGATGTCTTCCAGGTCCGTGAACCGTGCTTTCCAGCCAAAGGTCTCTCTGGCTTTCGCCGGGGCAGCCACCAGTTCCGGCGGATCGCCTTCCCGCCGCGCTTTTTCCACGCAGGGGATGGTCTTTCCCGTGACTCGTTCGCACGTCTGGATGACTTCACGCACGGAGTGACCTCGACCGGTCCCGAGGTTGAAACATCCCGTAGCCTCCGACGCGATGGCCTTGATGTGGGCATCGGCCAGGTCGAGGATATGGATATAATCACGGATTCCTGTGCCATCGGGGGTCGGGTAGTCCGTCCCCAGGATGTGGCAGGCTTCCTTTTGACCCAGGGCCACTTGAAGTATGTTGGGAATGAGATGACTCATTTCACGATGGCTTTGGCCCCGGTTTTCCGCCGCACCGGCTGCATTAAAGTAACGAAAGGCCACGTATGCCAATCCATGGATTTCCTCATACCACTTGAGGATACCTTCAAACATCCGCTTGGATTCACCGTAGGGGTTGATGGGGTTTTGGGGGTGCGACTCATCCAGCGGCACATACTGGGGGATGCCATAGGTCGCACAGGTCGAGCTGAAAACCAGCTTGCGCACCTTTGATGCAACACAGGCATCCAGCAGGTTGAGCCCGGCAGAAACATTGTTGGAAAAATATTTGCCGGGTTTTTCCATGGATTCCCCAACCTTCGCCAGGGCCGCGAAATGAATCACCGCCTCGGGTTGGAGTGTCTCCAGCTTTTCCATGACCCATGCCCGTTGGCTCAGACAGCCCACGTGCAGGGTTGCCTCGGGCACCACCGCTTCGCGGAACCCTTCCACTAGATCGTCAATGACGGTGACATCATGCCCGGCCCGGACGAGTTCTTCCACGCATACGGAACCGATGTAACCCGCGCCGCCTGTAACCAATACTTTCATGAGATTGTGCTGTCTTGAGCTTGGAACTTAGCAGCACGGCAGGACGGTAGTAAAAGCATTTCCCCAAAAAGGCTTTGCCATGGACGACTACAGATCTTTTTATTAAGATTACTTGATGCTCGACTCGCCCAAGTTTTCTGCTCGTGAAAAGGGATTCACACTCATTGAACTCCTCGTGGTCATTGCGATCATTGCCATCCTGGCGGGGATGTTGCTGCCCGCACTCAGCAAGGCCAAGACCAAGGCACAGGGCATTGCCTGCATGAACAATCTCAAGCAGCTTCAACTTGCCTGGCTGATGTACCCGGACGATCACGATGATTATCTCCCACCCAATCCCGAGGGAAGAGCCCAAAATGTGGTGGGGCATGGCTGGGTAAGCGGCTTACTCAATTTCAGTGGGGGCAATACGGACAATACCAACACACTGTTTCTCACCGATCCCGAGTATGCCAAACTGGCCCCCTACCACAACTCGGCGGAAGTTTACAAGTGCCCGGCGGACAAGAGCTCCGTGCGCATCGGTGGCAAGGTGCACCCGAGGGTACGCAGCCTGGCGATGAATCAGGGAGTCGGCTGGAATGCAACAGCCAGCTGGATCAAGCGAGGGGGACCCGATTGGCGTATCATGCACAAGCTTTCCGATGTGCGACGCACAACCATGATTTCCGTGTTGCTGGATGAACATCCGGACAGTATCAACGGGGCCGGGTTTGCCGTACAACCCACCGATCAGATGGCCCAGACGAAGATCATTGACTTCCCTGCCAGTTATCACAATGGGGCAGCCGGTTTTTCCTTTGTGGACGGACATGCCGAGATTCACAAGTGGCGTGATCCCCGCACCATGCCCCCCATTGAGTATACCGGAGAAATGAGTCTCAATGTCCCAAGCCCGAATAATCCTGATGCCTGGTGGATGATCGAAAGAACGACGGATAAAAACTAGCCTTCACCATGCCACGGGCTATGGGTATGCCTGCCAACAGAAGGATGTTCTGGGTTGTTGCAGGTTTCTCATGCATCCCCCTTCTGGTCTTTCCCCTTTCGCGGTTCAATGGCTTTCTGTCGCTTTTGAATCAGACAACCTGCCAGGGTCAAGGCGCCTGTGA
>JAAZXX010000768.1 GCA_014239995.1 Verrucomicrobiia bacterium | reverse complement strand
CGAATCGACATTCGGGGTTTCGGCATCCGTGTTTCCAAAATAGGAGAAGTCCGCCCACCCCATGTCATCAATGAACACGAGGATGATGTTCGGCCTGGTGGCCCTGAGTTCAAAGGTGCAGAACATGCCGATAACGATGAAGAGCATGCAATGGGTCCGATACTCGTGATGGTTGTTTTTTTTCATTTATCTGGAAAATGGTTTTTACAGGGAATGAAGGCTGGAGAGATAGCGTGTGTATAGGGCTTCCTCAATGGGGTGCAGAGGGTAACTCAGGTCATCGATGCGTGCGACATGGACCAAACCAAACGAACTTAGACTTGCAAAGACCGACTGGACGCCCTTGAGCAGACTGACATCGCAGTCGGTCTCCCTGAACGGAATACTCAGCTCCTTGGCAAAGTCCCGAATCAGGCTCCGTGTGGTTCCCTCAAGAATACCACTTTCCCGCGAGGGCGTGATGATTTGATCTTCCATCACCATCAGTAGATTTGCGGAACTGGTTTCGGTTATCCGGTCCTGCTCATTGAGAACAAGGGCGTCATCTGCACCCTTGGATTGAGCTTCTGATTTGACAAGGATTTGAAAAAGTTTGTTGGAGGTTTTCCACCCATTCAGGTCCCAAGCAGAAGGGTGACGCATCGATGAAATGATGAGGTTCCAACTTTTGAGATTTCCTGGTGCTAACTCAGGCGCGGGGTGCATGGAGATGAGGCTGGTGGGGGTGGGTTGACTGGGGGGAGCGTAACCCCGTGGTCCACTTCCTCGGGAGAGGTGCATGCGCACCATGGCATGATCGGCCCTGTTTGCCGAGATGAGTGTTTTCAATTGGTCCAGCCAATGCTGTTCTGTTGTCTCGAGAGGGATCCCCAGTGCGTGGCACCCTGTTGAAAACCGTTCCCAATGGCGTTTCCATTGGAAGGGCTGCTGGCGATGGATACGCAGGGTCTCGAAAAGTCCGTCTCCATAAAGGAAGCCTCGGTCAAAGACCGGAATGCTTGCTTTGATGGACGGAATGACGGCTCCGTTGAGACAACACCATGGCAAGGTAGATTCATGGAAATCGTATGGCATCCTGCTGATTGCTGTCATGGCTGGTTCAATGATAAAGCGAGCTGAAAACTTTAGGGACTCCTTAGCAGCAGGTGTCCAGGAAGCGCCATCAACTAGTGCGATCCCAAAAACGGTAACTTCTGAGACAGAGCATGTCGATAGTTTCATGCGGCAACGCGTGAATCCACGCCCGGTTTTTAAAAAAACAAGGACCGTTCCCCAATGACATGACCATGGTGTTTCTCTGCATTCAGATATTGACTTAATATTCCCAGTGTTTAGTGGTATTGCACCATGCCCACATATCGATCACACGTCTCAGCCTCCCTGGCAGGGGCATTCACCCTGATTGAGCTTCTGGTTGTGATTGCCATCATAGCCATTCTCGCAGGCATGCTGCTCCCGGCGCTTTCCAAGGCCAAATCCAAGGCACAGAATGTCAAATGCCTCAGCAACCAGCGCCAGATAGGACTGGCTTACATGATGTATGCCGATGATCATGAAGATTATTATCCTGCACTGAGTAACTGGGGGACGGCGGGTGGTCGTCAAGGTAATCTTCCAGGTAAACCCGGGCTCTACAGCTGGGAAACCCCAAGCGAAGAGCGACCCCTTAACATATACGCCCCAGGTGAGACCCTGTTTTCATGTCCATCTGACAAGGGTGACTCTCTCCATCAGGTGAAAAATTGCTTCGAGTCCTACGGCAACAGTTATCTGCCTCAATTTTCCCATAGCTCCTTCCGCGTCAAAATGGTCTGCGGTATCAAGGGGAATTCGAAGGTGAAATCCATTAAAACAAGTGAGATCGCCAGGAGCCCTTCAAATAAATTCATACAAGGTGACTGGAATTGGCACCCCAACCGAAGCAATACAGACCTGAAACACCTCTGGCATAACTTCAAGGGACAATTCAGAAACAATATCCTTTTTGGTGACGGACATGTGAGCTTTTTCAAATTCCCAGAGGAAGCACCCGATTGGATCTGGCAACCTGAACCTGATCCTGATTGGGATTGGTGGTAGAGGAGATGCCATGCACCTCCATGGATAAAGGTTTCAAACAAGTGCCC
>JAAZXX010000767.1 GCA_014239995.1 Verrucomicrobiia bacterium | reverse complement strand
AAGTTGCCGCCCGGATCATCAGCGCTGCACACCGGGCAGCCTGGGATACCGCCCGGGAGACAGGGGACAGATGGATTCATCAGTTCATGGTAGAGCGCTCTCTGCCAAAAAAACTCGACATTCTTTTGAAGCAGTGCAAAGACCACGACCAGGGGAGCCAGGCCATCGCCCAGTTCATTGCCTCTGATCCGCCAGACAGGGTTGCAGCATTTGCCTTTGTTACCTGTCCTGCGGCAGTGATGGGAACCCTGCCCATTGGCGCCGAGGGGGTTAATGACCTGAGCCGAATAGCGACATCGGTGTTATCGGTTGATGGCGAAATCAATTGGGAGGAGAGACGCACCGGAAAACACAGGAAGCACCCCGAGGTGGCGCGGTTTATTCGGGTGACCAGCAATTTGAGAAAGGGTCGTCGTGAACGGGCTGAGCAGTTTTTCAACTGGTGCCTGGTCGGGGGGATTTCGCCGGAGAATCCGGAAGTGCTGGAAAAGGAAATTAGTGCCTGCGTAAACCTGCTGACAAAAAGGGGGTTGGCATGAATACCACTTTCATGCCCGAGAGCCAGGCCGGAATGCCTGGCATCCATGCAAACACGGGAGGGCCCATGAGCAGGACTCGCACGGAAATTATCAAGTCAAGCCTGCTCGGGTCCAGAAGTGGTGTCGTCAGGTGTCCACGTAAGATCAGTCTGTGCTTGCGTTTTTATGGGGAAGATAATCCAGAATTTGACTTTGAAGCCTTGGCCGCGGCAGTGGCTTTAGAGGAGTTCCCCGACATGGTCAGGGCTGATTCAGTGGCTTTAGAGGAGTTCCCTGACATGGTCAGGGCTGATTGTGTTGCACAGGAGCCAGAATTACCCCCCGTTGAGCGTTTGGAATCCCTGTTGAGGGACGAAGGTTTGAGGGACCCCGAAGAGCTTCGCACCAGGTACACAATACCCCAAAACAAGCTGATTTGCGGACCCTGGACCGGTGTAGATGACCCCATCTGTCTCGACAATGCATCAAGCCATGACGTACTTGAGCAAGCATTGATGCTGGGTCTTTGCACGGCACAGATGTACGACCCCGGGCGCCCGGTGTTATGGACGGAAACCAGCCTCACGCGTTCTGTGGAGCTATTTGACCCGGGGAGTTTTTACGCATGAACGAGAATAGATTCAAAGCACTGCTACAGGAACTGATCGATGAGAACCCGTTTGCAATCAGGGCGGTTCTGAAGATCCTGTCTGTAGAGTTTACCGACAAGGTACCAACGCTCGCGGTGACCAGGGAAAGCAAGCCACGACTGCTGGTCAACCTGAATTTTATCCGTAAGCACTGCCATACCGAAGATCATGTCAAGGCGGTCATCATTCACGAGTTTTTGCATGTTCTGCTGGGGCATACCGAGGAAACAAAGCCCATGACGCCCGCGCGTCACTTGGCACTGGACGCGGTGATCAACGCCATTATCCACCGTCAGTATGGGGAGGATTATTCCTCGATGATGGCTTTGTATTACGCCAATGTAGAGGGTCTCGTAAAACTGCTGAGACCCATTGATGGTGATGAGTGGTATTACTATGATTGTGGTTTCGAATACATGGATGACCAACCCATACCACAATGGGTGAATGTCTGGGGTGCGCTTTACGCAGGTAAATTGATTGCTGACGATATAGAGGAGCTGGTGCAGCAAGTTGAGCGCAACAAACAAAGCGACGGCCCACCCTTCGGTTCCTTCTCAATGGAGCCGGGTATCAGCACGAGATCCGAGTACCTGTTGGGAAACCACGAAGACCTGGGTCGTGGTATTCCCGACGAATTACAAAATGCCCTGGAAACGGCCATGAAGGAAATGAACGGCTCCGGGATCTGGCGTAATCCGGGTTTGAGAGGTGTTGGTGCCAACCCTTACGAGGAGATCTTTAACGGCAGGGATGAGTCAGTATTGCGCTGGGAACGGAAAACGCTGTCGGTTTTGAAGCAATGCCTTCAACCCGACAGAAAGTCACGGGCCAAGCGTGAGGTGGCTGTAGATTACAGTTTGCCAGTGCTCTCTCCCGGTGACCGTCGAGCCTTCATGCGCGCCCTGTGGGTTCCTTTTCTTCCCGAGGCACGATGGGTTAGCTCGAAGATGGCCCGGG
>JAAZXX010000766.1 GCA_014239995.1 Verrucomicrobiia bacterium | reverse complement strand
AGTGCTTCTGGCCATGGTCCGGGCTTGTCCTTGTCGTGGGACCAACGAGGCAAACCCGTGGCGGGTTTCAAGGATCCTGTGCAGGTATTCCATAAACTGTTTTCGGCTGATGACCTGCCGTTGGCGCGACGGCAGGCTGCCATTGCGGAGAAACGCAGTGTGTTGGATGCGGTGCTCACGGAGGCCAAACGTGTGCAGCGTGGGCTTTCCAAAAACGACAACGAAAAACTCGACGAGTACTTCCAGGGCATTCGCGATATCGAAACCCGCTTGGGCAAGGACGAAGACTGGCTCGACGTGCCCAAGGCCAAATCGCCCATGGCTGAACCTGCGCATGGGCTCAAGGGCAGGGACGAAATCAAAATGATGTACGATCTGATTGTGGCCGCCTTGCAAACCGACAGCACACGGGTGATGAGCTATCGTCTGCCCGGTCAGACATTATTGCAGAGCTTGGATGTCAGTTTGAGCGCTCATAACATTAGTCATTATTCTCCCGGCGAACGTATGGAAGCCTCGAAGACGCGGGATAAAGTCCACGCCGAATTGCTGGCCGGATTGATTGATAAGCTTAAGGCGACCAAGGAAGCTGATGGATCGAGCCTCTTCGATCATGTCGCGCTGGCGTTCGGCTCAAACATCAGCTCCATCCATTACCTCACCAATTGCCCAACGGTTCTCGCCGGAGGTGGCGCGAACCTCAAGCTTGGACAACACCTCGTCCTGCCCAAGGACACCCCACTTTGCAACGTCTGGCTGACGACGCTGCAGGGTGTCGGTATCCAAACCGAGCGCCATGGCGATAGCACCGGCGTCGTGAAGGAGTTGCAGGCATGATGAGTCTTCACCAAGACGACAGGCCACTAAGAGGCAAACATGCAGGACGTATGATCTGCTTGCTTGCATTGTGGTTTTGTGGCTTTGTACAAGCCGCTCCACCGGAAGCTAGATTTCCGGTGAAACACCGGGCGTTTTTCAAACAACACTGCCTCAGTTGTCACGATTCGGAGACACAGGAAGGGAAGGTTAACCTGGAAACGTTGTCCTTCCGCATTACCACGCTCGAACAAGCGGAACTCTGGCAAAAAGTCCTCAATGCACTGAACGCTGGCGAGATGCCACCTGAGGATGAATCGCAACCGGCTAACACGGTAAAAGCAGACTTCCTGGATGACCTTGCTCAAACCATGGTGGCGGCGCGCAAGAACCTTTCGGATTCAGGTGGCAAAATCACCTTGCGTCGGCTGAATCGACGGGAATACCAAAACACGATTGAGTATCTAACGGGGGGCAGGGTCGATGTCAGCTCGCTGCCGAACGACGGTGGCTCAGGAACGTTCGATACCGTAGGAACGGCTCAATTCATCTCGAGCGATCAGTTCGAGCAGTACTTAAAGCTTGGCCGGATCGCGATTGATCAAGCCTTCGAGCGGCAGGCGACTGAGAAGCAACCGTCCCGGGTCTTCCGCGTCGAGCCGGAAAACACGGTCAACGTAAAGAACTTGGAAATTATCAAGAGACTGGAAGACACCTATAAGGAGAAATGGCTCCCTTGGAAAAAAGGGGTCGACAAGGCAGCCGAAGCTGCTGAGAACCAGGAAATTGTGGCCGCCCTTCGTAAGAAGCACTCGGATTATGATTCCAATCCTACTCTCAAGTATCAAAAGGCTGGTCTTCTGAAAGGAGCACCCGATCCTCGCGACTATGGCGGCAGCGATCCAATCAATGCCGTTGCCGCCTTATACAGCCCCTATCGGCGATATCACAGCTACATGAAGCACTACGCTGAGCTTCCTCACAACGATCGGGGTGCCTACCTGAAACTTTCACGGGGGATTCAACGCTTTGACGTTCGCCCCGATCCGAAAGACGTTCCTTCGGGCACCTACAAGCTCAGGATCCGGGTCGGCGCGGTGAAAGGCTCCGATCCTTCCCGCCATTTCATCGAGATCGGTCATCCCCAAAAACTCAACGGAACCTCACCCGGCTTCGCCAAACTGCTCAGCACGCAACCGATATCCGGCACCATTGAGAACCCGGAGATCATTGAGGTCAATGTCGAAATCGGCGCAAGCACGCCTCGCGAAGTCGGCATCCAGGAACGCCAGCCCAAGTCGGGAAAACTTCTC
>JAAZXX010000765.1 GCA_014239995.1 Verrucomicrobiia bacterium | reverse complement strand
AGGTAGGTGTTGTCGGTGCTGCTCAATCAAGGCCGTCCATTCTTGGTGACCAGCCAGGTTGTTCCACTCGTGTGGATCGTTTCGATGATCATAGAATTCTTCCGAGCCGTTCAGGTAGCGAATATAGCGGAAGTGTTCCGATCGTATGGCGTTATTTCCTTTACCAAAAGATGACAATGCCATGTGTGGCCAATGGGCATGTGGGTTTTTAAGCAAGGGTGTCAACGAATGACCTTGTTGCGTGACGTCCTCCGGAAGACCGGCCAAATCCAGTAGTGTCGGGAAGATGTCGAGGAGTTGCGTCGGTTTGTAAGTGCGTTGTGCTTTTTCATGACCGGGAGCAACGACAACGAGGGGGACTCGGACCCCGTTTTCCCAGATGGTTCGCTTGGCCCACCGTTGCTTTTCCCCGAGGTGAAAGCCGTGATCAGCGAAAAGGACGATGATGGTGTTGTCCTTGTGCGGTGAGGCGTCGAGCGCATCCAGGACCCTTCCGAGGCAATGGTCAGCAAAGGCAATCGAGGCAAGATAAGCTTGCACGGCATGTTCCCATTCACCGGCAGATTCGACCCAGGAATGTTCAGGGGAAACATGTTGCTCATTGGTCAGTGCAATGGCGTAATCACTGAGGTCCTCCCGATCATCCTTCCTGACCTTTGGTAGTTGCACGTCCTTGCGAGGAAACAGATCGAACCACTTCTTTGGGGCATACATGGGTACGTGAGGTCGATAGAATCCAACCCCCATGAAAAATGGCTTGGATAAATCCTCCGGCAGTGACTGCAGTTTTTCGACTGCCCACCGGGCGATCTTGTAGTCCGGCATGTCCTCGTCTCGCTCTGGGTATGCTCCCCAATCCCAGAGCGGATGTCCATGAGGTTGAGAAATCTTTTCGTTGGGCTTAGGTCCAAATCCGCCCATGGAACCTCCATATTCCTGAAAGAAGCGTTTATCCCTGCTATGGAAAAGTTTGCCTGCGGCAAGGGTTTGGTAACCGTGCTTGGCGAAACGCTCTGGAAGTGTATCGAGATCCTGCAGAAGCGGCGCCTCCTTAAGATCTGGGCTGAGGAAGTAGACCCCGGATGAATGCGGATGTCGTCCGGTCATGAGACTGGCGCGGGAAGGATTGCAGACGGGGGACTGGCAGTGTGTGTTGGCAAAGAGTGTTCCCCTGGCTGCCAGACGGTCGATGTGTGGTGTCCTTGCCTGTGGATGCCCGCCGAGACAGCCGGTCCAATCGTTCAGATCATCGATGGAGAGTAGAAGGACGTTGAGTGGCTTGGTTTTCGTATCTTTAGCCCGCGATATTTCGATGCCAAATAACAGCAATAAAAAGGCTGTCATGAACACGGATGGCGACGATGGCCAACGGCTGTGAAAATGGTTTTTCATGATTACGTTTTATGACTGTGCAGGAATATTCATGGTAGGAAAATAAAAAACAGAGTGAGACTGCCTCGGTTATTTCAAATACATTCAAAAACTCATAAGCGTTTTGTTTTCAAAGGAAATGGATTCGATTTTCTTAAATAGTAGATGGGCTGTAACGCGAGTGGCTCCTTCTTAAATGAGATGTTTCTGGTATACCATGACAGCTTGTACTCTAGGTAAGCGCATCCATGGCTTGAATGTAAAAGTTGATGCTGTGTCATTGCGTGCTTTTCCAGGAATCCCTTTTTCGGTAAATCAAATTCCAGGAATATGTCGTCGACATCCCGCCAAGATTTGCAAACTATCCTCAATATAGGCCATGAATATTTTTGGCTTGAAAACACTCTTCCAGTTTTGTTGTTGAAAGATTCCAACTAGGCATGTTCCGGATGTGTCAGAACAAGCCAACTTCAATAATCAATCTGTCTAAATGGATATGATTGATAGTATAAGAATTATTGTAGTCAAAAAAATACTCTCACGGTAAGGTTTACTGACCTTTCAACTGTAAATTATATGAAAACGATGAAACGCCTTTTTCCTTGGTATGCATGCGTTTGCCTTCACTTGGTTCGGGTGCTTTATCAGGAATTGCCTCATAATCCACTCATACCGGGTGAAGTACCTTTCCGTTTTGAGCAACCTGGAGTTCCTGAGTCGGTCGAAGGACCAGGAGGGGTAGAGAAGCCAGATTTTCCCGA
>JAAZXX010000764.1:283-2133 GCA_014239995.1 Verrucomicrobiia bacterium | reverse complement strand
GGTGCGCGCACCCTGGTTTATTCTGGCCCAGTCAGAGAACGAAACCACCGTCTCCAAGCCTTCGTCGAAAAGAAGAACCGTTGCGTAGTCATCGTCTTGCCAACGCTCCAGCCATGTTTGCACCTTTGCTAGGGCATCTTCCCAGGCGCCATCACGCTGCATGCTGGCACTACGGTCCAGAAGGAGACAGTGGCGCACTCGCTCATCGGTTTCAAGTTCAACGGATTGCCTGTCCGAAAGATAGGGGCGAGAAAAGGCCAGTGCGGTCAGTAACAGGAGCAAACATCTCAGGAGTAACAGGAACCAATGTTCGATGCGGCTTTTTCGAGTCAATGGCGGAGGAGATGGTTTCAGAAACATCAAGGTGCTGAAAACCTTTTTCTGTTTGGAGACACGTCGAATGAGGTGCAGGAGGATGGGGGCTGCGATTGCTGCGCCCCCCAGGAGAAAAAATGGATATAAAAAACTCATGTCCCGATTATCCTCCCTGTCCTCTGTGCCGCACTGATCGCCTTCCGTGCATGCGCGCCTTCAGGAAATCGAACAAGCCCTTTTCAAGGGGTTGATCCGTTGTTAATAAAGTATAGTCTGCACCCGCCGCATGGCATGCATCTTTGAGCCGCCCCAGGTGCTTGTTCAATTGAAGCATGTAGGAGTCCCTGGCCTGCTGTGGGTCAACATGCATCTGGACGCCGGATTCCTGATCCTCGAGTTGAACGGGAGACTGAAAAGTGAAATGCCGTTCACTTGGATCAAGAATCTGAAACAGCTGCACCTCATGACCGTAGGCCGCAAGGGTTGTCAGGTTATGTTCGAGTGAGTCCAGTGGTGCTAGGAAATCCGAAATGACTACAATGAGTCCTCTTTTGTGAATGAGGTCCATCATCCGTCTCATGGGGTCGTCAAGGTCTGTTTGCTTGCCCTCACAGGGTTTCTCCAAGGCCTGCATGAGTTGCCGGAGGTGACCTGGACGGTTCCTGGCGGGCATGTATTCCTGGATGGACTTGTCGAAGGTCATCAACCCCACGGCATCCCCCTGGCGGTTCAGGAAGTAACTGAGTGTTGCTGCCAGCGTGTTTGCGTAATCTTTCTTTGAAATACCGTTTTCTGCGTATTCCATGGATCGACTTCGGTCCACCAGCAGAGAACAGCGCAAGTTGGTTTCGTCCTCGAATTTCTTAATGTAATAACGGTCGCTTCGTGCAAAGAGTTTCCAGTCCAGATGCCGAGGGTCGTCTCCCGGGGTGTATTGCCTGTATTCAGTAAATTCGACGGAAAATCCGTGATATGGGCTACGATGCAGTCCGGTCCAGAAGCCTTCAACGACTACTTTGGCTCGCAGTTCCAAGTGTCGGATCGACATCAGAGCACGTGGATCAACGAATCCTTGTTTCGTTAAATCTCCAGCGACAGGAAATGATGGGATATCGGTCTGCATGTCACGTCGTGTCAATGGTTGCACGGTGAGGGAGTGTTCAAGCAAGCGGTTTCACATGGTCCAGAAGTTGCTGGATAATTGTTTCCACACGGATGTTCTCGGCTTCTGCTCGATAATTGGTGAGGATACGATGTCGCAGGGCAGGTGTGGCGAGTTTGACGATATCTTCGGTAACCACATGGGAACGGCCACACAAAACGGCACGTACCTTGGCCCCGAGAATGAGGTTCTGTCCTGCCCGCAATCCAGCCCCCCAGCTCACCCATTGATTGATGAAATCCGGGCTGTCCTGTTTTCCCGGCCTCGATGCTGCGGCAAGACGCACCGCGTAACGAATCATCTCATCAGCCACAGGAACGGCACGAACCGTCTCATGAAATCTTGTCACATCTTCACCTGTGAAGATGGATTC
>JAAZXX010000764.1:0-273 GCA_014239995.1 Verrucomicrobiia bacterium | reverse complement strand
CTGGTCTTTATCCATCGTTTTTTCGACCTTGATGCTGTTTCCCTCCGTCGTACGGTTGCCGATCTCCATTAAGTCTCCTTCCGATGGATAATCCACCATCAATTTGAAAAAGAAGCGATCTAGTTGAGCCTCGGGAAGGGGGTAGGTCCCTTCCATTTCAATGGGGTTTTGGGTCGCAAGAACAAAAAAAGGTTCTTCCAGTGGGTGGCGGACACCTGCTGCGGTGATCTGGTGCTCCTGCATGGCTTCGAGCAGTGCCGCTTGGGTCTTTGG
>JAAZXX010000763.1 GCA_014239995.1 Verrucomicrobiia bacterium | reverse complement strand
AAGTGTCTCGGTAAAGCATTCCTCCACAGGCAGAGGTAAAACGTCCTGCCTGGTCAAAACTGTGGAATCGTTTCTCGTTGGAGCTGGCCGGAAACACCTTTGGATTCAGGGGTGTTACGACCAGTTGGGTGGGGGAGGGCGGTTTAAAGTGTGGATTGCGTCGGAGATAGCGATCGGGCAACACGTAATGCCATAAAGGTCGACTGTTTTGTGTGCCAAACCAAGCTCCCCAGTCGTTCCTGTTTCTTCCATTCTGGGAGGGACCACTGACAGGTTCGAGCTCGCCTGTGTCTGGCCTGAACCTGAAATCGCGGGCACCCACCTTGAAGTCACCACGAGAGGTTCGGAGTCTTGTCTGCTTCCCGTAATTGACGTGATGTCCACCCGCTGCGCAATAGACCCAGCCATCGAGTCCCCAGCGCAGTCCGTTGGCCCTGAGTTGCTGGTTGCCTTCACTGAGCCCGCTGATCAAGACGCGTCGTAAGTCAGCACGGTGATCCCCATCGGTGTCCTTGAGAAAAAGAATATCCGGTGCGGCGCTAACGATGACTCCCCCACGCCAGGTCAGCAGACCGGTTGGAAAGGATAAGCCATCCGCAAATAACGTGGATTGGTCGTAAACCCCATTGGAGTCCTTATCCTCCAGTACGCGCACCCGACCTCCAGTGCCGCCGTGCTGGTCCATCCCGATGGGGTAATCCGCCATCTCCACGACCCAGAGTTTTCCGGATCCGTCCCAGTCAATGGCTACCGGATCGGCTGTTAAAGGCTCGGAGGCTGCCAATGCGATCCTGTAGTCTTCCCTGATATGTATTTTTGCCGTGGAGGTTTCTGGGGAGAGCGGTGGCTGGAGCGGGCCAATGGCAGAGACACTGGTGGGTGGAGTCAGCCCTGATATACTGTAGTGTGCGGCTACATCTTCAGGTCGAAGCACATGATCATAAATGGCAATTTCATCCAGTTTTCCCTCGAAGGTATATTGCAGGTCGTTGCCACCCCCAAGGAATAGTCTCAAAGCGTTGTCAGGAAGGCCCTGTTCCATATTTCCCTGGATTTCAGGTTCAGGACGACCGTCCAGGTAAACCTTTACGCTGGATCCTGCCCTGACAAAAACCACATGATGCCAGGCCTGTTTTGCAAGCGTGGTATGGCCCCCAAGGATCCGGGTGGGTTCAATGCCATTATGCAGGAACAGACGCCCAGCAAGGCTTGGGTGCTGCGTGCCCCCAATACCGAGTTTTTCCCAGGCGCTGCCTTGATCGCCATCCTTCCCGCGACCATAAAAATAACCGGTGACCTGACGTGCATCTGCTGGAAGCCCGTTCCATACCCAGCATTCCACGGTGTAATGGGTTTTAAGGGGAAGCTTGGACCACATCCGCCCTCCGGCAAAATGAATGGCACGATTGATCTGCATCCCCGAGAAAGCGTTGGGAAGGTGGTGGTCTGGAGTCAAGTGACCGGTTTTGTCGTTGGCTCCGGGGAGAAAAAAGGCCACTCCCTTTTCCAGTTGGGCAACATGGTTTCCGCTTATGTCCCTAGCCCCCGGCATCTGCATATCCTCCAGCCGCCAGTATGCTATTGGACGATGTGCGAGGATGTTTTTTGGATAGGGACCGTTGGATATCTTGAGTGGGTGGCGAATATCCCCGGAGACTTCCTCCAGCATTGACAGCAAACCTTCCACGATGCGAGCTTCAGCCCCGGTCTCAAGACCTGCGGTCCTGGCCGGCCAGGTGGTGTAGCCCCCGAGTGCGTGCTGCTCAATGGGAGGAATATACCCTTCGGCTCCGTTGGCGAGTGAAATGTTCATGTGGACCGGGAACGGACTTTGTCGCTTGAGCTTCAAACCGGTCAGCGCATAAACCTCGTTGGGCATGGCCGTGATGCCAAGATCCCCGATGCCGATTGCCTGAAGGACCAGCTCGGTCTGCTGACGCTCGTGCAGGTGCACGGATTCCATCGCATAGATATCCGGCTGGTTTTGTGGTAACTCGCCTCCCAGACTCTGAACGCGTTTCCTTGCCCACGCGAGCCTCTCGGGATCGGGGACACGGTAAGCCAGGGGAAGCATACGTTCGACTACCCGAATGGGTGCCTCGTCCTGCCAGTCGATACCATGGATCAGTCCCGAG
>JAAZXX010000762.1 GCA_014239995.1 Verrucomicrobiia bacterium | reverse complement strand
GGCATGGCCTGGTACAGGTTGTGGTCTACCAGGTATCGCGGGCGGCCATTCAAATCCTTGATGGTTGCATAGTTGGTATCGATTCCCAGGCGATTGTAGAGCGTCGCAAAGACTTCCTGGAAATGTACCGGGCGATCGACGGCGTGTTCGGCAAAGCGATTGGTAGCACCAATCACTTGTCCACCTCGCAAGCCACCACCAAACATCAGGCCAGCTGCTACACGTGGCCAGTGATCACGTCCACCCTTCGGGTTGATGCGCGGTGTACGCCCAAATTCACCCCAAACAATGACAGTTACGTCCTTATCCATTCCTCGATCTTCGAGGTCATCAAGCAGTGCGGAGATGCCCTGGTCAAGGATCGGAACATGGTCGCGAGCGTTTTCAAAATTGGTTCCATGAGGTCGGCCGTGCCAGTCCCAGCGTCCGTAAGCCAGACTGACAACTCGTACACCAGCTTCTACCAACCGACGGGCGGCCAGCAGGTAATCGTTCCTGAGCGGACCAGCGTCTCCGTATCCAGCGGGTGTATCAGGGCCACGGCCATACCGGTCTCGTAGTGCTGGATCTTCCTGTTCGAGATCGAGTGCATCGGCCAGCTTGCTGGAGGTCAGGATCCCCAGTGCCTGACGAGTAAACGCATCGGCACCTTCGAGTGACTCGATTTGATCGGCTTGTTCACGAAAGCGGTCTAGCTTGGTCAACAACTGGCTGCGATCTCGCAGGTGGGGCAAGCTGATTCCTTGCAGGGTCAAGTTTCCCTGGCCATCGGCGTTGGGAACGAACGGGACGTGGGCACCACCAGCGAAACCAGCTTGTCCCGGGTCGGCCCAGCCAGCGCTTTTCATCTTTGGAGTCAGGCTCATGAACGGAGGAGTACCGGAAACGACCGGCCCCTGCAGCTTGGAGACCACTGATCCAAAGGAAGGCCAACCACCAGCAGGCTGATTGGTTGAAGATTGTCCGGTCAGGCACTGGAAGGCTGCATGGCGTCCAATCGAACCGACCAGCGATCGAATGATCGCCAAGCGATCCATCCGCTTGGCCAACTGGGGAAGCAACTCACCGATTTGAATTCCTGGCACGGCGGTGGAAATGGGTTTGAACTCACCACGAATTTCTACCGGTGCTTCTGGTTTCAGGTCAAACATATCCTGGTGAGGTGGCCCACCGGAGAGAAAGACCATGATGACTGATTTATGGGAGCTGCCGATTCCTGCCTGGGCCTCGGCCTCGAGCAACTGGGGCAGGGAAATGCCACCCATAGCGAGTCCGCCAAGTTGCAAAAAGGACCTTCGTGAAAGCCCGTCACAGAAACGTGTTTTGTCTTTAGGTCCGGCAATTGACAACATCTGCGTACCCTTATGAATCAAGCTTAGCAGGTAACTTGTTTAACCCCTGAAAAGGATGTTACTAGCATACCATATCGGCTGGCTCAAGCCCATAAATCCCAGGTGGATTTTCGGTTCTGTGGTGGTTGCGAGAGACGTCAGTCGTATGTCATGACGGGCTTTTAATTTAGAGTTCCTTGGCAGAGGTTGCAGTGACGGTTGGCAGCAGGTGAGAGTCAGTGAAATCTGGTATTTGAGAACCTTGGATGGAGAGTGTTGGAAGGGCTTGGGAGGTGAGGAAAATTGATCTGAAGACTACTGTTGAAAATAAAAAGTCGTTTGCTAAAATCTGACGTCTTAACCGCAAAGGTATAAACAATGAAGGGTAAACAATGGGGTTTGCCCAAAGGAAGAAATAGAAAAGGAACGACGGAATGGATCAAGAACTGTTATGGAAGATGATTTTTGGACTTATTGGCGGACTTGGTATTTTCTTGCTGGGCATGAAATATATGTCCGAGGGCATGCAGGCGGTAGCAGGTGCCGGCTTGCGGCGGATGATCAGTATTGCCACGAACAATCGGATTCTGGCGACGATCGTGGGCGTGGCAGTTACTTGCCTGGTTCAATCAAGTTCTATCACTACTGTCATGGTAGTCGGGTTTGTTAACAGCAGCTTGATGACCTTGACGCAAGCGGCCGGCGTCATCATGGGTGCCAATATTGGTACCACGATTACGGGCTGGATTCTCGTTCTCAAGATTGGCAAATACGGACTGCCGATCCTTGGCTTGGCAGCATTTGTTT
>JAAZXX010000761.1 GCA_014239995.1 Verrucomicrobiia bacterium | reverse complement strand
TCGCTGATCATTTCAGGGGGGACGCGTTTCATCGGGAGTTTCCTCACATAGACGGAGTGATGGCAATGACGCACAAATCGGGATGTAGCCTGATGCCTGATGAGCCCCTGGATGTATTGCAACGGGTGCTGGCAGGCATGGCCACCCATCCCAACATCGCCGGCTATATGCTGGTGGGACTTGGCTGTGAGGTGAACCAGATTCCTCACCTGATCAAAAAATATGCCTTGAGTGATCCCAATGATCCCGCCTCCTTACCGGTGCACATGAACATTCAAGCACTTGGGGGAATCCAGAAAACCGTTGACGCAGGGGTGGCAGCCCTCAGAGATTTACTGCCCAAGTTAGGTGGCCAGAAACGCATCCCCTGTCCGATTGCGGATCTGACGCTTGCGATGAACTGCGGGGGCTCAGATGGTAACAGTGGCATTACTGCCAATCCGGCATTGGGTGTGGCTTCGGACACACTTATTCGCCATGGAGGGACCTCCGTGCTGGGGGAAACCAGCGAGATATACGGTGCCGAGCACCTTTTGACCCAGCGTGCAGCCAGTCAGGAAGTCGGGGAAAAACTCCTGGGATTGATCCGGTGGTGGGAGGCATATACGGCCAAGTTTGGAGCTACCATTGACAACAATCCCTCCTACGGGAATAAGGAGGGTGGACTCACGACCATTTTTGAAAAAAGCCTTGGAGCCGTCGCCAAGGCAGGTCAATCCCCGCTTGAGGCTGTGTATGGGTATGGGGAAAAAATAACCTCTTCAGGCCTTTGTTTCATGGACACCCCGGGTAATGATCCGGTCAGTATGACGGGGCTTGTCTCCGGCGGATGCAATCTTGGTGTCTTTACAACGGGCAGGGGGAGTGTGTTCGGCTGCAAGCCCGCCCCTTGTATCAAGGTGGCGACACATACGCCGATGTATGAATGGATGCGGGATGACATGGATCTCAATGCCGGGACCATCCTGGATGGTTCGGAGACCGTGCCGGAAGTCGGTAGACGACTTTTTGATAAAATGATTGCCGTGGCAGGTGGAGAAAAGACAAAAAGTGAGTTGTCTGGCATGGGGGATGAGGAGTTTGCCCCTTGGATGCTCGGGCCAACGCTCTGATCCCCGCTTGCAGATATGATGAATCGTGACAAGCGGCTAGGTCGTTCGATCCTGAATGGTAATGCCCTGTGCATGCACCTTGTAGGCGCACTCTGTTGAGGCTTCCTCCACGATAAACCACATGGCCTTTGGATGCCGAGCCTGGATGGCGGGCATGGCTTTGAGTCCGTCCACCAGCATGGCTGTTGAAAGTGCATCCGTATCCGTGGTGTGATCACAAATCAAGCCCGCCATCCAGTTGCCCTTGGAAGGATAACCGTGGCGTCCATCCATGACGTGGCCAAATGTGCGATTGTTGTTCTGGAAGGATTTTCCCCAGACCGCTGAAACAGAAAGACTCTGATCAATCAGTGGAAGAATACTCAGTACATCCTCCGGTGCACGGTCCGTAGATGCCTGTTCTCCTCCCACATAATGGGGAAACGCCGGATCTTTTTCCGGCCTGAGCACGGCCACGTGCCAGGCATCATCCTCTGGCGGGTGGCCAATCGCAGATACCGTGCTCGTGCCTCCGTGAATGATGGCACTTTCAATTTCGTAGTCCCTCAGGATTTCAGTGGCACACTCCAGAGCGTAGCCTTTTCCAACTGCTCCAAGATCCAGCATGACTCCCTCGCGATCAAACGCCACTGTGTAGTGATCAGGATCGAGCAAGACATGCTGCATACCCACCATGGGGAGGACCTTTTCGATGGCTTCGCTTGAGGGTTGCTCACCCGTTCCCTCCCTGAAACCCCAGCATTGGAGGAGGGGCCCCATGGTGATGTCAAAAGCGCCTTGTGTATGGTTCCACAACGTTTTGCAGTGTTGAAGCAAATCGAAAACCTGTGGCTCTACGCGTACTGGGTAAAGCGCGGCTTTTCGGTTGACTCGGGCAATCTGGCTTGAAGAGTTATAGAGGCTGAGCTTGGCATCGATTTTTTCAATCTCATCGAGTGCCTCCTCCGCGACGGATCGAAGCCATGATGGACGGTTGCCGTGGAGGACCATTTCAAAACGAGTGGCCATCGCCACCCGGGCGGCGCGTAC
>JAAZXX010000760.1 GCA_014239995.1 Verrucomicrobiia bacterium | reverse complement strand
CTTGTCCGAACTCTCCTCCTTTCTATTATCATGACGCCCTCGAGGACCCTTGCGACTGCCACCACGTCTTCCAGAGGAGGATCTCCGCTCGGCATTCCTCTCTGCTTTTACTTCCTCAGATCCGGGTTTATCGCTTTCCTCTCGCTCCTTCAGCACTTCGTCCGAGGTGTCAGCTGGAAGCCCAGCTGCGATATTCTCAGATCGCTGAATTTCACGCGCATGCCTTTGGTTATCATAGACGGACTCCTCATCTGCAGTGGGATTGCCAAGAACCTCAGCACGTGCGACGGCAGCCGCTTTTTGTGCTTTCTTGTTTTTTGTTCCCATACCCGCAGCGGGCTTAAATCTCATACTGCCACTTCTCCGGTGGCTTCCTTTACGTTGATTCATAACAAATATTTCTAGTAGTTCCTCTTGTGTAATTTAATA
The DNA here is from genome assembly GCA_014239995.1 of Verrucomicrobiia bacterium. Classification (GTDB taxonomy): domain Bacteria; phylum Verrucomicrobiota; class Verrucomicrobiia; order Limisphaerales; family AAA164-E04; genus AAA164-E04. The sequence continues at coordinate 1,713 of JAAZXX010000760.1, read as the reverse complement.
TTCTGCAAAAGCCCCATTGCCAGCATGAAACTAAGTGCGGAGGAACCTCCATCACTCAATAACGGCAGGGGCAGCCCTGTGACGGGCATTAGTCTGATGTTCATGCCAATGTTGATAAAAACGTGGCTGAACCAAAGCATGACAATACCGGTAGCAATCACCATCCCCATACGATCCCTGGCACGGGAGGCGGTTCTCAATCCCTGAAAGATCACGATGGCATTGAGCATCAAGATTGTCATGCTCCCCAAAAAACCCCACTCCTCGGCAATCACGGAGAATATGAAGTCATTGTGCGCCACTGTTTTTGGGAGGTAACCCAGGGCATTTTGAGTTCCCTGGCACCACCCTTTGCCTGTCAACCCACCCGATCCGACCGAAATCAACGCCTGTTCAACGTTGTATTTGAACTTACGTTCCTCCAAGTCAGCCTTGCGCTTATCGGCAGGGCTTGCATCCTTGGGTGCAAACGACATACCAAAATAAACACGCAATCGGTTACTCTGGTACTCCTCAAGCTGCATGACTGGAAGCAACTTCGGAAAAAAAAGTGCATCCACTATGACCAGCAGCACCAGCAGTGTAGCCCCCCCCAAGAGGCGACTCAAAAACATGCGCGGGATCCCTGCAACAAACATCATGACGAGTCCCACTGGAATCAGCACCAGGGAAGAACCCAAATCCGGTTCCCTGAGGATCAGGCAAAAAGGTAAGCCAATCAATCCAAGTGCCTGAAAAAATATCCCAGGCACCCGGAGTTCATCCAAGGGCCGGCTAAGGAAATTTCCGAGGGCACAAATGGTCGCAATCTTTGCAAACTCTGATGGCTGGAGCTTGGTAAAACCCAAGGAAATCCAACGGCGCGCTCCGTGAACAGGCTCCTGGAACAAGACAATCAATAAAAAGAGAATCGCCACCCAGTAAAACACCATCGACCATCGCGCTATCAAATGATAATCAACCAAACATATGGCAGTGGCAAGACCTAGCCCCAGGAGGAAAGCAGCAATTTGCCGCACATAACGATGCTGATACCAGTATTGTGGATCCGTAATGCCATGCACCGAAGCAGCGCTGTAGATGAATGAAACGCCAATGACAGCCAAACCGATCAAGGCCAATAACAGCACCCAATCCACTTGATATATCCATCGATTAGAGTGCCCGTTCATAGCCTCCCCTCATCAAGGTCTGCCGAATCGGCTTGATGGTCACTGGATTTGGTAAGTCCTTTAAGGTCCCATAAACGATTCTCGCCAAGGGAGCGCAACTTGTGCGGCCTGAAATGCCGTCATCGACAAAAACAACCACGGCATACCTCGGATCATCGAAAGGAGCGTAAGAAACAAACCAGGTGTGCTTGGTTTTTCGACCGTTAATTCGAAATTCCGTTTCAGCCGTACCCGTCTTACCTCCAATTCGATACCCGGGAATCCGACATGGTGCACCCGAACCAGCAGGATGCTCAACGTCTTCTAGCATCGCTTGCTGCACAGTCGCCAAGTGATCCTGCGTTGCCTTCAATCTTCCACGCAGACGTGCTTCCGGCTTTGCTTCAAAAAGGCCATTGAGCGCAGGCATGATTGTTTCAAAACCAGCAACCACACGAGGCCAAAAAACACGACCACCATTAGCTACAGCGGCAGTCATCACAGCCATCTGGAGGGGGGTCACATCGATTTTTCCCTGACCGATGCTGAGATTGGCAGTATC
>JAAZXX010000075.1:3347-10669 GCA_014239995.1 Verrucomicrobiia bacterium | reverse complement strand
ACACTAAGTCGCCCACGCCAGATAACCCATAGATCGTTTCACGTTTGCCACCCAGGCTTTCGGCGAGCAGCGCCATCTCGTCCGCTAACATTGTAGAAAGTCAACTGCTCCGCAAGGTCGCAATGTGGGTTTATCTGAAAACGATAGCCAAGCCAGTCCTTACGGGAAATAGGGACATTAAGAACAGCAGAACGCAGATAAACAAAAGGGACATCAAAGCTGCGCCCGTTGAAACTGACGATGCGATTAAATTTCGGCACGACCTTCCAAAATTCCGACAGCAGCTCATGCTCATCGGGAAAGGGCAGGAATTGAACGCCCTCCATCCCTGGCTCATCCGCATCAAAATCATCTGCCAAGTAGAGCACCTGTCCCTTCTGTGTATCTGCGTTGATCATGGCAATACATACACACTGGGACGTAAGTGGCCAGAGGCTCATCATACGGGTCAATTCACCTCTTCGCTTCTCTTTTGCCTCCTCATCCTGCAATCGCTCCAGATCACGGAAAAGATATTCCTGCTGGGATGCATCAAATGATTCAATGGGTAGACCGGATGTTTCTATATCAAATACCAAGGTGGCCATGAGTTCTTTTAAATTCGCTGGATTAGGTGCAGTATGTCAATTGATACGTCCCATCCAACCATAAAAAAACCCAAGCCCATCAGGGATGGATTTGGATTTGTGATCATTTCATCTATCCCGTCGACTATGAAATGATCATGTCGGCAACCGTGTGCCCGGCAGGAATGAATGGCAACACATGCTCGGTATAGGGCACGACAACGTCCAATAGATAGGGTTGATCGGACTCCAGCATGCGCTCCATGGCAGCCTTTAAGTCCCTTCGGAACATAACGCGCTCACAAGGCACGTTGAATCCCTTGGCTATCGTAAGGTAGTCAGGATAAATCGCCTTTCTTTTTTCGGGATCCCCCAGGTAAGTATTGCCTCGATTACCTTGATAAAACCGGTCTTCCCATTGTACCACCATACCCAAATGCTGGTTGTTCAGGACAATTGCCTTAGCCGCAATCTTCTCAATGTGTGCGGTCGCCAATTCCTGAACATTCATCAAGAAGGAACCATCTCCATCAATATCAACCACCTGTTTGTCCGGACAAGCCACCTTGGCACCCATCGCGGCGGGATAACCAAATCCCATCGCACCTAGACCGGCACTTGTCAGAAAGCGGCGTGGTTCATCAAATTTATAGTATTGTCCTGCCCACATCTGATGCTGTCCGACTCCAGTGGTCACGATAGCGTCACCTCCGGTTAGTTCATATAACAAGTCAATAGCCATCTGGGGGAGGATCACCTCATTTTCCAGCCCCTTCAGATGATCCTGCATATGCTGGGACTGCATGACCTCTTCGTTCACGTTATATCGGAAAGGGCCTCGCTGTTTCCAATCTTCAATGCGGTGATGCCATGCATCAAATTGACGTTGAATCGGACGCTGCTTAAACATTTCAACCAGGCGACCCAAAGCGTACTTGACGTCACTGACCACTGGAAGCTGCACTTTGCGATTCTTGTTGTGCTCAGATTCATCGATGTCCACGTGCACGATGGTTCCCTTCTCGCAAAACTTATCAACTTTTCCGGTAACCCGATCGTCAAAACGCACACCAAAGGCGAGTAACAGGTCGGCACCGGGATGCACCAAGGAAACACGAGACACTCCATCTGAGTCCGTTTCTTTTTTAAACTCACCACTAACCGCCCAGTTGGCATAGGCGGCTCCGTGCATACCCAACCAACGCAAGGATAAGGGATCAGTCTCAGGGAACACCCCACACCCCATGATCGTCGAAGTTACCGGAATGCCTGTCAATCGGACTAATTCGCGTAATTCAGAGTGTGCTTCCCCACTGATGATACCGCCCCCCACGTAGAGGATGGGACGTTCGGATTTTTCAATCAGTCCAACGATTTCGTTCAAGGCCAAATCACTCGCTTTTTTTACTGGATCATAACCGCGAATATTGGTCGATTTGGGGAAAATCGGTTGCGCCTTGGCCTGCTGGATATTTTTTGGAAGATCAATCACGACCGGTCCCGGACGCCCTGTCGTAGCAATGTAGAAAGCTTCCTTGACCACTCGAGGAATATCAGAAATATCGGTAATCAAGAAACTATGCTTGACGACCGGCAAGGTCATTCCGAAGAAATCTGTCTCCTGAAACGCGCCTTTGCCAATCATGGCTTGAGGGACCTGACCTGTAATGGCAACCAAGGGGATGGAATCCATGAAGGCGTCGGCGATACCTGTAACAAGATTCGTTGCACCTGGGCCACTGGTGGCCATACAGACGCCAGGTTTACCAGAGGCACGCGCATAACCCTCGGCGGCAAAAGCCCCCCCCTGCTCATGGCGAGGCAGGATAACCCTGATCTTACTCGACCGGGTGAGCGCCTGATGTAATTCCATACTTGCACCACCTGGATAGGCAAAGATGGTGTCAACCATCTCGCGTTCAAGGGCTGCAACAAGAATATCGCTACCAATCATCGTTGGTCCGATTTCGGATTTCTCATCAGTCTGGGACCGATGCCCCACTCCAGCGTCTTTGGTTTTGGTTTTGGTTTCGCTCATTGCGCTTCAGTTATTTCCAATGGTAACCAGAGTCCTGCATCGCAAAACAAACCCACGACCGTCACCAGCCATGGGTTTTTGTCGTGCGTAAAAATATCACCAACCCAACCCAACGGCCAAGCAATTCGACGTTTCGACGAGAACAGACACAGATCCTTCGGCAGGTTGGACCACATACCGAATGTGGATGTCAATTACCATTTATACAAGTTAAAATGGCAGATGAAACAGGTCAAATCGGAAATCGATAAAAACAACGGACTTACCGATTTGAGGTCTGGAGGGAACGATCGAGAAGGTTTGGAAGAAGCTTTTGTGACCTACGTGGGTAAAATGTAATGGCATCCTCATGCAGCTCAATACGCTCCATGGACAAGAGACTTTCATGCAGATCGGAGTGCAGGTTGAAGATCTGGTTCAGGATCGTTAGCTGGACTGGCTCCAAAAGACGACTGAATTTACCTTCCCCACGAAATTTGAATGATTTAAAAATGTCACGTGTCGTATCACTGGAAATAGCCAAGGAAACGAGCAGGGGTTTTTGAGGTGCTGCAGGTGGAGCATCCATTTTTCTGCCAATCAAGCGTAAACCAAGATTCGCGGTCTTGATGGCACCTTTCTTAGCCATCTTGAACAGGTCGGGATTCTGCATTCGGCGTATCAAGGCGTGAATATCACGACCGTTGACGGAAAGTTGATCGATGATCACCAGCAAATTGCGACCTCTCATCTGAAAACGAAACAGGCCGGAACCACGAAGATTCAAATATTTTTCACCCCACGGAACCCCCATTTGCTTTGGGCCAAAATCGAAAAAAGACCGGAGATTTCCGTCGGAAATCTCTATAATTACAGAACCACGCAAGGCTCCGAAACGTTTGTCCTCCGCCAGGAACGCGTTGAATTCATCCTCGTGAAAAGTCATCGGTTGGTCTGCAAGACCCTGCCCCGCGCTGGTGAAAAAGGTATCCCACTTGGTCTGAGATTGGGTAAAGAATTCTTGAGAGGTAGAAACACTGTGTTGTGAGAGAAGGTCGTCCTGAGGCGCTTCGCCCACGAACAACCAGACGGAGTAGATGATCACCAAACCTACCGCGAACAGAATCGAACATGATGCCAGCACCAAGGAGGCCTTCAACCACCATAGCTTCCTCCTTCCAGTTGCCCGTATTGAGGATGCTTCATCTGAGCTTTCAGGAGAGGTCTTCGTATCAAGATTGAATTCCAGACCATACATCTCGTGGTGGGATTTCTTCCACGGATGATCGGGCTTTTGTCTTGAAAAAATACGGATCATGATCGACTCGGATTGAGCTACATCGCAAGTGCCAATTTTACGACATTACAATCATATTACTTTCACCAGTCAAAAAACAAGCTTCAAATGTAAAGTTTCAGGAAAGTATGAAAAGATTATTCCCAATGAATCATACTTAAATACCATTCATCTAGAATGTACTATATCAATTAAAAGCTACGAGAATCCGTTGACTTTTCTTTTTCTGCGTAGAGGAAGCGTCTTAAAAAAAGAACCATTTATCAGGAGTCAGGCATTGCAAAAGCAATGCCTGACTCCTGATAAATCGTGTGTAAGGTTCACAGCCCATATAAAAATGCGAAGCTCAAGAGGGGTAAGGGCATATTCATCCATTCAATCTCGCACTGTTGGTAACTACAGAAGAACGACGCTCTACCCAAGATAATGAAAACCATCCATACCTGAAGGCATCATGAGGTTGGAAGCGATGACTACAGGGATTTCGTAGACGTGAAAAAAGATCAAGTCACTGATGTGTCAACCTTGAATCAAAAGGAAAAGGACTGCGAGGCATACACTATGACTACCCAGCCGGATAAAGGATGATGGATCCGTTGGTTATTTGGATTTTGTCCAGTGAAAGCAACAGGTCATGGATACGAGAGTGAAAAGAGAAAATCCGGTTAGCAAGAAATAGTTGAGTCGGCGAGGTTGCCCAATTCAATACGCCTTTGCCGGGATGATTCATCGATGAAAAAATATTTCTTGTCGAATCTGGAGAGATCTTAAAGGTGGTTAAAACCGGGCGGGCAATCAGACGAGGCTGACCTAACTCAAGACCAAACAAAGTCAGACACTTCCCCACGGAATGACGCACAACATCCTTGGCATAAGCACTTAAATTCACGTTGTGAAGGCGGTGCATCATGTGGTGCAGGTTCTTATCGTTGACCTTCAAGGCATCCACAACGACCCTCAATTCGCGGCCTTTCAGGTCCAGGCGGAAATCCCCAATCCCCTTAACGTTGGCATCGCCTTTCCAGAGTGGACCAAGGTTTCCCAAATTTAAGTCAAAAGAGGTTTGAATCCTTCCGTTAATGATACGGACAAATACCTTGTTGCAAAGTAACCCAAGACGATGGTCATGAATGAGGATTGCATTGATCTCACGCTCTGTAATGACCAGAGGATCGGCGGCCTGCCCGCTCAACGCGGATGTGAAAAAATTATGCAGTTTGCCTTTTACTTCCAGAAATTCCTGACGTACGGGAGGTTGAACTTGGCTGTAAACCACAGCGTCTTCATTAATGGAGTTTTCGGAAGCAAGTTCTTGAAGCTCAGGCAGCGTCAGCCAATAGATCAAGGGCGCGCCAACGAGAGTAAAAAGAAAAAACAAGGCCACGAGCCCAGAAAAGGACACCGTCATCCATGACCTTACATGAGACCGTGATGCACTTTCTGATACAATGGAGTTGTGGATTTTACGCTGCTGTTCACGCGTCAAAAACTCCAGAGAACCATAAATCTGGCTATTCTTTGGGGTCCATCCACGATGCACGATAGGATGTGGATGTAACGCATGAGGTGTATTTCGCATTTGATCGATAACTTAAAAGCCTAGGGCACAAATGTTATACCCAAACAACCCAAGGAGCTTTCCCACTAGTGATTCCACAATGTGGTTAGCAAGTGGCATACCAAAGTGAAAAAATGCGAAACGACAAGCAAGAAGGCCCTAGTGGACCCATAACCATCCAGCTTCAGTTTTCATGTATCTAACTTACCTACTAGAGTTTACTATTTTTCAGACGATATGTTCATACGGATTCCAAGAATAAAAGAAATACGTTGATGAGTGCGGCAAAGACACAAGACTTGTTTCCTGGAAATGCGAAATGCATTGTGAGCAACCTACAAATCCTGCGTTAGCATTGCAGACGATACCCTGAAAAATCAAACCCCATCAAAGAGGGATCACTCACAAGACTTTGGATGGCGTCGGAGGAACGCGACTGGTAATTACACCGTCCGTGAGTCGAGTCAAGAGACGATCCCCAGTGGTTACCTCCTGAGTCGAGCGAACAACCTCGCCTGACTTTTGATGCCGTGTGATGGAATAGCCACGCGACAATACCTCCATGGGTCCCAATAACTTGAGTTGTGCAGAAAGGTGCGACACGAGACGAGCACGCCCCTCAACCTGGCTCTCCAGCAGGGATAGAGCCCGTTGTTGAAGATACTGCACTTTCTGCACTTGTTCCTGCTGACAACCTCGAGGATGAAGGGTTCTCATTAATGCAGATAGCGTTTCAAGTCGCCGGGAGCAATGCTCCAAATGGAGCATTGCCATCCTTGAAATGGCATCCTCGAGCTCATCAACGCGCTGAGAGTGACGCTCCATGCCCCGCCTAGGATGCAGGTATCCCAATCGTTTACGAAGCTGCCCAAGGTATCGAGTATTCTGCTCCAAAAAAGCATCCACTATGCAGACCATCCTGATGGGAACATCCTCTAAAAACTCACGTGCCAGGACAAAACCTTCAGTAATGAGCTCAGCAGCAGCGCTGGGAGTCGCAGCTCGCACATCAGCGGTGAAATCGCTGATCGTAAAGTCAATCTCATGCCCCACGGCTGAAACCACCGGTAAGGGCGAATCGGCAATGGATCTGGCCACCACCTCTTCGTTGAAAGCCCATAAATCCTCCAGACTACCACCTCCCCTGGTAACCAGGATCAGGTCCATGGGATGTTTTTCTGCGTCGCTCGCGTGCCAGGCGTTCAGTTGCCGGATGGAAGTGGCAATTTCTTCAGCTGCTCCGTCCCCTTGAACCCGGCATGCAGACACCGTTAACTTGATCCCAGGGTGACGGCGGCGCAGGACGCTGAGAACATCACGGAGAGCTGCACCACTAGCCGAAGTCACGATGCCTATGGAGTCGGGATACTTTGGAAGTGCACGCTTACGATTCGTTTCGAACAAGCCCTCCTTTTTGAGTTTTTGTTTCAGGTTTTCAAAAGCTTGTTGGAGCATACCAACACCATCCAGCTCGATGGAACGGACAATCAACTGGTATTGCCCACGCGGCATGTAAACAGAGATATCACCGCTCAAGACAAGCCTGCTACCCTGCTCAAGCTGATGACGATGCTGAACACGTTCATTTCGAAACAAAACACAGGAGAGTTGTGCGTCACCATCCTTGAGCGTGAAATAACAATGGCCCGAACCCTGTAACCTTAAATTGCTCACCTCTCCCGTGACCTTGACTGATCGAAATTTCCCTTCCAGCAGATTACGTATTTGACGCGTTAACGCGCTGACGGTCCAGACGGGGATTGGGTCGTCAACCTGATCCTTGGTAAAGGAATCAGGCTTGGAGGGCGACTTCTCGTCAAAGAGTTGGCCAAACTCCCATTGAGATGATGAATCCTTGAATTGCATCAAGGCTTCAGGAGTTTT
>JAAZXX010000075.1:0-3337 GCA_014239995.1 Verrucomicrobiia bacterium | reverse complement strand
CAAAGACATCCGTGACATTCGTCGGCCGCTGACATACATAGTTTTCGCAGACATAGGCAGTGGTCTGGTTGTCAATTCTGGAAACCGACTCGATAAACTCAAGATGCCTGCCGAGGAATGCCTGACCCTGGGCACCATCAGCAAGTAACACCACCTTACCCGGAAAAAAATGTTGATGGAGCAACCGTTGCATTTCCCTTAATTTTGCATCTGAGGGATCAGATGCAAAGACAACCTGGCGCGCCGGATGGAGGAAATCACTCAGAGCGGCCAGCATTTGGGGCATCCCTGAGGGTTGATCGCTCATACTCGTTGAAAAATGTTGAAGGGAGGTCTCCGCTTTGCGTAGAAACTGAGGATCACCCAAAGAATGATGCAGGCGCAAAAGATTCATGATTGAGATGGAATTGGCAGAAGGTTCCGCGCCATCGTAGTCGTCCTTGATACGCAGGAGAATATCTGCCGTTTCGGCACGCGTCGCAAAATATCCCCCGTGCTCGGCATCCCAGAAATGATCATCCTGCCTCGCCTGAAGTGTGGCGGCCCACTTGAGCCAGCGAATGTCGAAGGTCGTCTCATAAAGATCGATCAACCCCTGAATGAGAAACGCATGGTCATCCAGAAAACCTTCAATATTCGAACGCTCCCCGCGATGAATACGGAACAATGTCTTGCTTGAAGGGTCATATAAATGATCATGGATGAACGAGGCGGCATGAACAGCAGCACTCGCATAGGTCTGACCGTCATCCAGGATTTGCCCGGCCTTTGCAAATGCGGAAATCATGAGACCATTCCATGACGCAATCACCTTGTCATCCAAATGAGGCCTGGGCCTCTGATCGCGAATGGATTTCAGTTTATTGCGTGCTTCCATAAGGGCCTTGGCCACCACACCGGGATCTTGTTTAAATCTCGCGGCCACTTCGGAAACTGTTCTGCGTTGAATGAGGATATTCTTGTCCTTGAACTCACCCTGGGGATCGCTTCCCAATGGGGCATTACCATCGAGCTCTATCCCATACATGGCGTTAAACCAGGCGGCATGGGTTTCACCAAGCTCCTGCTTGATCTGGTCTGCTGTCCAGACATAAAAAGCACCCTCGGCATGATCAGCCTTTCCGTGTTCAACAAGACTGTCAGCATCCTCCGCAGAATAAAATCCGCCTTGGTCGTGGGTCATGTCCCGTAAAACGTAGTCGAGGATATCGCGTGCCGTATCGGCGTAGTTTTTTTCTCCAGTGATCTGGAAGGCGTCCAGATAAACCATGGCCAACTGGGCCTGGTCATAGAGCATTTTCTCAAAGTGAGGCACGTGCCATTGCTTGTCCACGGCATACCGATGAAACCCGCCTCCAAGGTGATCATGAATACCACCCCTGGCCATCGTCTTCAGTGTTTCCAAGGTCATTGACAAAGCCTTGGACCCGACCCCTGACGTCCTTCCATGATGGTGCATGTGACGCAGGAGAAAGTTAAACGCGACGGGTCGCGGAAATTTGGGAGCCGCACCAAAGCCCTTGTTCTCGTCATCATATTGTGAAGCAATCCGCGCGTAGGCCTGATCCAGCATCGCTTTGCTCAAGGGGCGCGCACCGCTGGATGCACCGGAATAAACTTCACGCAAGCGCTTGAGCACATCATTCCCGCTCTCGATCAAACGCTTCTGATCCTGCTTCCATGCTTCTCCAATCTGCATGCAGATATCCGGAAAACCGGGACGACCAAATTTACGTGCAGGAGGGAAATAGGTACCACCCACGACCGGCTTAAGATCGGGTGTTAACCAGACACTCATTGGCCAACCACCGCTTCCGGTCGTGGCCTGAACGAATGTCATATATATTTTATCGACATCCGGTCTTTCCTCCCGATCCACCTTCACGCACACAAAATAAGCGTTGAGGACCTTGGCAATGTCTTCATTTTCGAATGATTCGTGTGCCATGACATGACACCAGTGGCAGGTGGAATAGCCAACAGACAAAAAAATCATCTTATTTTCTTCACGTGCTTTCTTGAAGGCCTCATCACCCCATGGATACCAGTCCACGGGATTGTGCGCGTGCTGAAGAAGGTAGGGAGACTTCTGGCCAGCCAGACGGTTGGTGTGATTCATGGACATTGGAGGGGCAGCTGCTTGCGTCTTGATTCCTTTCATTGTCATGACCCCACTCATTAGCATCAACAAGCATATTCCAACCATGGTAAGGAGCACCAAAAACGAAATGACGGACTTGATCAGGGGAATCGACTTCAAAAATTTCACGGGTTCTAGAGTCTTGATAGGTAGATTTCTGGCAAGCCTTGCATGCCTTAGGTCAATTGTCACCTTTATACCGTCCTTGATTCCATGCAAAGCAGGATCAATCGGTCATGGTGATCTCCATGAGTTTGAATTGAAATCAAACTCAATCCTCGAGTTTTTTCAGTTCAATCCTGCGAAACTCCACAGGATGGCTTTCGGATTGTATCGAAATGCTGCCACCGACAATACGCGCATCCCCACCGTTGGCATCCATGAGCCGCCTGGAATGCGGATCTCCATCATCCAGCACCGGATGCGTGAGCATGAAAACGGTCTGTCCTTCCATCATACATTTCATGGAAGCATGACCTCGCACTTCCACCTCGACAGTCACCCATTGATCACCATGGTAGGTCTTGGAGCTGGATCCCATACAGTGTCGTTTCGTCAAAGAACCATCCAAGGTGATATGCGTACCCGGGGTGCAAATATTGGCAGTAGTACGCTTATTTTTCCCATCTCCACCAAGCAATTGCACTTCAATGGAGGCTGGAAAATCCTGATCTACTTCCATCGTTTCAGGCATCTCTCCATGGAGCATCAAGCCGCTGTTTCGATAAGCCCAGCCAGGGCCGCCTTTGACCTGCGACCCCACAAAGCGATACTCCGCCCTCAGCACATAATTGGTATAGGGTTTGTGATAGAAAAGATGCCCGAATGTCTCTTGAAACTCCGGGTAGGCCCCAGGGTCATAACCCACCTTGAGCAAGCCTTCCTCGACACGGAATGTGTTGCCATGGTTTTTCCCAAGCGCTCGATAACGTATTTTTGGAATCCAGCCATCCAGACTTTTTCCGTCAAAGAGAGGAATCCATTCGTTTTTTGTGCTTGCGCTCTCAGCAAAGGAAGAAAGCACCGAGAATTGAAGAAACAGCCAACAGGTAAGCAGGCATAGACGCGAAAGATATCTGTATGGGCACATCGAGATTTGCATGGGAGCGATTAAATCAACAATAAGCTGCGATTTCAAGAGCACAGACCAAGGAAGAAGGTAGCAGTGGCAGCATGCAAGGTGGTTGAATTCCATGT
>JAAZXX010000759.1 GCA_014239995.1 Verrucomicrobiia bacterium | reverse complement strand
TGTTTGCATCTCCTGTTTGGCACCCTCCACGCTCCCGCTGTATATCAGCCGGCCTTGTTCAATGATCGCGATGCGGTTGCAGAGGGATTGCAATTCACTCAGGATATGCGACGAGATGATGATGGTCTTCCCCATGCGCTGGAGTTCCTGCAGGATGGCCATTACTTCAATGCGGGCCCTGGGGTCGAGTCCGCTGGCGGGTTCATCCAGCAGCAGTAGTTCAGGGTCATGAATCAGGACGCGCGCCAAGCCTATGCGCTGCTGCATGCCTCGGCTCAGGGCTCCGATGAGGGTATCTTTTTTATCGGAGAGTCCCACCAGCTCAAGTACATCCCTGATGGTTTTTTCGCGCTGCTTGGCTGGTATCCGGTAACAGGCCCCAAAGAAATCGAGGTATTCACTGACCTCCATATCCTTGTAAACACCAAAAAAGTCCGGCATGTAACCTATCATGTGCCTGACGGTATCGGCCTCCTGGACAACGTTTTTCCCCATGACCCTTGCTGTGCCTGAGGAAGGTTCCAGGAAGGTGGCGAGGATGCGAAGTGTGGTCGTTTTACCGGCTCCATTAGAGCCAATGAAACCGAAAAGATCTCCCTTGTTGACCATGAGACTCAGCTTGTCGATGGCTGTCATGTCTCCATAATGGTGTGTCAATTCTTTGATTTCCACGGCTGCCTGAGCTGAATGACATGCCTCTTTGGAGACTGATGTGCTGGGGGTGTTTGGTTCGATTGTCATGGTGTCAGGGAGGGTTTCTCGGTGAATCCGGGTTGCTCGACCAGTGGAATGACGATGCGGACAAGTGTCTGTCGCTTGCCTCGCTTGGCTTCAAAGCGGCCCAGTGATGGGGTTCCAATTCCCGAATCAGACCACGCCAGCAGTACGGCATGTTGGCTCTCAAGGAAGCGTGTCAGGTCCAGATTGCGTCCATGCACGTAGGTCTGGTTGTTGTTGGATATCTTTTGGCTCGCATCCATGAAGGACAGGGCTGCTGAAGTCTCGGGGGTCTCGTTAACACGAATGGTATTTCCCAGTGCCCTTGAGCGACTGGTGAGGGCTTGAGCAAAAAGGGAGGTTTCTTCACGCAGAAACGGTTCAAGGAGATCCGAAGATGCCTCTGAAAGATGAAAGGTTTGCCTAGAAGAAGGGCCCGCCTTGATTCCTTGCAGGGCATAGACCCTGTCCTTGTAGAACAAGCGCATTGTCTTAAAGGCATGCGGTAGGTGGTTCCTGATTTCCAGCGAGCCCAGACCTGCTGATTCCTGTTGCAGCATCGCTTCGATGGGGGCAGTTTCCGGATTTTCGTACCAGTCGCTGACCAGCAGACAGTTTGTCCATACCGGAACAGTGACCTTGGCCTTGAATCCTCTGGTTTCCTGGGAGAGCTCGATGCGCTTGCTTCCACCGGTATGTCCACGCCACGCAGCCTGTGCCTCCGCGCGGAGGGAACTCAGGGCGCGTGTAGACGAGAATGGATATTCTTTGGTGGATGGTGCATAGAGGGATCCATAGGATCGCCCCCTCATAACGACCTCTTCTCCATACGGAATCACGTCCAGGATATGCAGTTCGTTCCACTCCGAGTCACCCGCCCGCAATCTGAAACCAACATAATAAATCACCACTGAAAAAAGTGCGACGTATGCCGGGAAAGTCACCCAGGTCCACATTTGAAGCTTGAGCCTTTTAAGCACGACTTGGTCGATGGGGCCGATGAAGAGGATGTAGACCGTAAGAAGGATCGCCAGCCATTTTATCGGTAGTTTACGGATCTGACGGCTTTCGATCATGGAACCGAACAAGCCATCCACACATTCGCCCCCCCAAGCGGTTTTTTTGCGTTCTTCGAACCAATGGCCAGGTATCCCACAGACTTTGGCCCAGAACCAGGACACATTGTCCCAGGCAAGGATGGGGTCACGTTCTGGGCTGAAGGTCAGGAGTGTGAGCTGTCCTCTCCCACGGTAAGCATGGACAATCAGCGGGTGGATACCCTGGCGCGCCAGGACAGCACCGTCCTTCACGCGCCCGGTGACGATGGGTAGTTTTTTGCCAGCCATTTTGGAATCGTTCTTCACACGCGTGTAGCGGTTGTTCATGTTGCGATGGCTTGTCTGTCGCTCGGATCGTGTGTGTCTGG
>JAAZXX010000758.1:1916-2144 GCA_014239995.1 Verrucomicrobiia bacterium | reverse complement strand
TGCCATCGCCCTTTGCAGGAGCAGAAATAATCACTTTTTTGGCACCCGCCTCAAGGTGGCCCTGGGCGGCATCCGCACTGGTGAACAGGCCCGTGGACTCAATCACGAGCTCAACGCCCATGTCTTTCCATGGAAGCCCAGCGGGTGTGCGGGCACTGACAACACGGATATCTTTACCATTAACCACAAGGACATCATCATCATCCTTGTCATCGGAGGATTTTTTGG
>JAAZXX010000758.1:0-1906 GCA_014239995.1 Verrucomicrobiia bacterium | reverse complement strand
GCGACCCTGGGTCGAGTCATACTTGAGAAGGTAAGCCAGGTTGTCTGCGGGCACGATATCCCCTACGGCAACGACTTCCACGTCATTGCCAAGGAGGCCCTGTTCTGCGAGTGCTCGGAAGACGAGACGACCAATTCTTCCAAAACCATTGATTGCGATTTTAACTGCCATAAATTTTTCGGGGTTCCTATTTCAAGCTCAAGTTTAAAACAGGGAGGGGATATTAATCGTGTCAAACGGTCCGTCAATGGCGAAATTTTCCCGTGTGAAACGGATACCACCCACCAAGACAATCAGCGGAACGAGCCGAGGAGCAAGCAAGACAGCCACTCCCCCCCCCGGTAGTGGCTGTCGCTAGGCTGAAAAAAGCCTCCTCCGTCACACTTAATCGGCGACAGACCTTGCAAATTTCTTGGATGCCTCGGAGGTATCCCAAACCATGGGACTTTGGCCATCATCGGCCACATCGACCCATGGGCCAGAGGGATCATCAGCCATCTGCAACATGCCAACCCATTCCAACATGACACTGTCCCCAGTGAGCACCATACTGATCTCAGGCGTCACATCCTCAACCTCAACGGCTGTCTGGAATGCACGCACCGCCTTGGGGTTGGAGGCATCATTCACCAAGTGTATCTGGCGATCACTGATGGAATAAAACTCCAGCATCATCCCTGGTTCCTTGTAGGAATGGGACTGGAACCAGAGAAGGCGAATGGGATAAAGACCATCTTTCTGGGCTACCACGTCAAAGATCTGGCTACGCCCGTAATAGGTAGGAACACGTTCCGAACCATCGGCATTGTCAAACAGGCTCAGGACAGGACCCTCGGGTGAGTGTGTCGCGTTGACCTTATGTCCACCCTCAGAGAAAAGTCCAAACTGATGGTAGCCAGCTGTCAGTTCAAGATAGGTTTTAAACTCAACCACCACTCCTTCAAACTGCGGTGCTCCAAGATCCGACAAAACAGGAAACTCCGCGTCATCTGGAACTAGAAGGAGTGCATCCCCATCCAGGGCATGTTCATACCAGTTGACAACGCCTTCATGAGAAACAGCATCCGCCTCCCACTCGCTGAAGTTGCTGGTAGCCTCGTTGTAGTAGGCAAGACCGCCCTCATCGGCAAGCTCACCCGCGAGTTGTTGTTCAGCAAGGCTGGCATCATTCAGATGTACATTGGATACGTCCAGCGGCTGCCAGGAACTGATCATGGTGAAGGTGCTCACAAATCCAGATTTAGCATTCTCTGCCATTGCTCCGCGACTGCCAGCCGGCAAGGCCGTATAGTCGGTCACGTTGACCACGAAGGTCTGGCTGCGCGTCTTGCCGCCTACAGATGCACTGATGGACACATCGTGCACCGTCCCTGAAAGTAAGAGTTGAGGGAACCGGCCAAGCACCGTGGTCACACCACCATCCTTGGAGACCTCCAGCATCGCAGCGCTTCCACCGATGGAGGCCTTCACGGAATTCGGGTCAACGGGCTGGCCTTCCTCATCTGTCAAACTGAGGTTGAAACCGTAACCATTCGCATTGAAAAGGCTTTCAACACCAAGTCCGGATCCGCCACCCTGCGTCAGCGTCAAGGGGGCAGATTCCACCCAATCGACCTGCCAACCATTGGAGGCACCCTCCTGGAATGCTGATACTGCCACCGTCTGTCCTGTGGCAATCCCAAGGTCCTCAAGATTCAAGGTCGCCGTGATCGTGTTACCAGAAACCACATAGGCATAGTCCGTGACTATCGCCGTTTCATCATCGGAAGGGTCATAGACATATACCCCGTTGGGCGCACCATCTCGCCAGCCAAACTGGATCACCAGATCTGATCCAATGGGGTTTTCAAGGTTCGTCGAGTTCCCCTCATACTCACTGTTCCCTCGCCCGGTCGCGGGGTTGTTG
>JAAZXX010000757.1 GCA_014239995.1 Verrucomicrobiia bacterium | reverse complement strand
AGGCTTTTGCTGTGTTGCAGTGAACTTCACCAATAATCACTTGAAAGGCTCGATGTTTTTTCGAAGGAACGACCACCCTTTTTCAATTCATTTGGTTGTGAGTATTTCCTTTCGAAGCGGGTAATCGGAAACAGCCATCTTTAAGTGGAGCTTGAATTCATCTTCACATCGTCCACCAGAAATATTGGCAATAGACCGATTATAGTTGAGATGGTAAAAATGACGTATCCATGAATATTATAGGTGAAAAAGTGACCGACTTCGCTGGCAAGATTACCTCAGTGACGGCGACAGAGGCTGGTCTGGTTGTCAACGTTGAGAATGAATCAGGCTCCTTTGGTAATGTCCTGTATACGGTCACGTTCGGTCCCTCCATCGTTGCGGAGGAGGAGACGGGAGCCCATACGATTCGAGGAGTAGCATTTGCGCCTGAGGGCGGGACTGTAGAGTTCAGTGGTGCTGGTGTGTGGTACAGCAGTGGTCCAAATAAAAGGGTGCTGAAACACATTACTCAACTGGCAAACGGCCAACGGACCTTCGCGGTGGACAACTTCGATCTTGTCAAGAACACGGCCTACGGCGTCGTTTACTCGCTCGATTGAGGCTGATCCCTGTGGCATTCAAATGGTAGAGTGCGTTGAAAAACAAATCCATTTATCCCTCAATAGGATTTTTTTTGCAGAAAAAATGGTTTTTGATGTATGCTTCCTTCCATGCCAATGCATTTTCCGGCCCTTGAAGGAGTGGGTGCAGCTGTGGGGTTTGAATTATGGGCTCTGACCAACATGTTTTGAAAACAATTAGCCGATACCTTCTAAAACGGTTGCACTTTTAGTAGAGACATTCAGTTCGTCGACAATTTGACCATGTCATGATGAAAACTCCCAAGATAACAGGGCAAATAGCCTGTCCCAGAAACGCTTTTACTTTGATTGAGCTACTCGTGGTAGTAGCCATCATCGCCATATTGGCCGGTATGCTTTTGCCTGCCCTGTCGCAGGCGAAGAGAAAGGCACGTAACGCAAAATGCACCAACAATCAACGCCAGCATCTTCTTGGTTTTTTTATGTATGTGGATGACCATAACGATCGATATCCGTTTGCGCGTGGCGTTGCTGCCGTCGGCGGTGCAACCGGTAATACTCGAGGGTCTGACATTCTTGCCGGGGATACTCCTGAAGAGAAACGCCCCCTCAACCGGTATGTTCCTGCGTCCGACGCGTTCCTCTGTCCTGCTGACCGGGGAGATACGCTTCGAAATCTTGATAAAGTCTTTCTCGGGTTCGGTACCAGTTATCGAGTCGCCTGGTTTAATGCCTTCAGGGTCAAGCGCGTCATAGGTATTGTAGCCGGCGCGGGCGACTCTGAGAAAACACCCATAAAAGGCGCGGAGGTGGCCTTGGCGCCCTCAACAAAGATGATCCAGGGGGATTTTACATGGCATGTGAATCGCGATCCCTATGACAAGCGTGCTATATGGCACAGTTACAAAGGAAAGGCGCGACACATCATGGGGTATGGGGATGGACATGTGGAGAACTTCACTTGGCCAGTTGGGTTTGTTGAGGAATTCGGGGCTAATCCTCGCAAAATTGCTCCAGATCGGGATTGGGAATGGTGGTGAACAAAGTGAGCCATGCGTACCTTGCATCAGTGCAATCACGGCCTTGATCGAGGTGGTGGACAAAAGGGAAGAGGTTTCCTTTTCCATCACTGACGACCAGGCCGAAGCCACTGATCTCTTTCTCTATCTCAGCACCGGGCGGTTGGAATACCACCGTCAAGGTCATGTGCTGGGGGACTCGCACGGATGGTCGGCGAACCCTGATCCTCAACCCCAGTGAGAATGCCGAGGGAAGGGGATAATTCAACCTGATGGTGGCCGATGCCGCCCGCAAGACGGGCACCCGTGACTTTGAGGTGAATTTCGGGGGTGACCTCCGGTGAAGGAAAACCATTACTCAAGCCCAATGCCAGCGTTCCGTCCAATCTCCCGCTTAGTTGGGAGAGAGGTCCTCAACTGCTCTACTTCGGTGACCTTCCCCGGGGGGTTGCAGTGGGACCAGGTGGACAGGGGCCCTACACCATTGATCAGGCCACTCAGGGCTTTTATATCTTGCAGATGATGCATTGGCCCGGTTGCTCATTG
>JAAZXX010000756.1 GCA_014239995.1 Verrucomicrobiia bacterium | reverse complement strand
ATTGTATAAGTGAAAAATTCATCAGGACAAACAAGAATAATGATCCGACGCGTGCCTAGTAGGTGTTTAATTATTTGCCTTGGCCCCGAGCCAGATGGCGGCATTTTCAAGAATATGCAGAACCGGTTCAACTTTGTAGACAGCGTACTGCTGATCGCCTGGCCGGAAATAAAACACCATTCCTTGGCCAAGCTTCCAGAGAGCACCAGTACGGAAGTACTCGCCGCCTTTCCATGTTTCGTCGAAGATGACTTCGTCCGGGGTCGGCACGTGGAACGGCTCGTCATACATCTCTGTCTCTGGGATGGTGAAGGTTGCAGGGATGCCCTTGGTAATCGGGTGAGTCTTGTTGATGACGCGAACCTGACTTGGTTGGGCAGGCGTGCAGCAACGGGGAAACACGCAGTTCGGACGCTCGACAAGCAACTGGATCTGGCCGTCTTCATCCCGACGGAACTCGTGCATCTGATGCGGTCGAGCATCCGGCTTGGGCATGTGCCAACCGAGTTCGCCCTTGTACCGCACATCCACCTGGGCACGCAGATCCTCCGGCAACTGGGCCAGTGCATCCTCCGCGGCCACCTCCTGCATCGCCACCATGAACGGCACCGACCAATGCGCCGAGTGCAGTACGACGAAATCCAGTTTGCCAGCCTTCACTCGGTCGACAATCTCCTGCGACTTGGCCTCGCTTATGTCGCGATGCCGCACATGCCCCCAGTAAATCAATACATCCGCCTCATTGAGAGCCTTGGTGGACAGGCCCTGTTCCGGCTGATTGATGTTCACCGAGGTGACATTCAGCCTCGAATTTCTCCTCAGATAATCGGCGATGTGGTTGCCGGGGAAATTCGTGTATACCTTCTTTGAAACGGGTTGCTGTTCATCCCAAACCAGCACGTTGATCTTGTCGTCCGCCCAAATTGCGCTCGCTGTCAGGCCAAGCGCCCCCACAGCCCAAAGCGTCTGCTTCGACAGAATGGAAAAAAGAGAGTTCATACGCAGCAGGGTGAACATCTGGCCTGGCCAAGCCAAGCGCAAAACATCTGGTTTATCGGAAAAGCAAAAGGCCTGTGTGCCCCATCCAAACGCCCAGGCCCTTGTGCAAAATGAATGCCGGTTAAACGACTATTTCTTGCGTTTCCAAGTTTGAGTCACTTTTGCCCCGTCTCGCTCAAACGCTTCTCCCACCTCTCCCGTATCGCTAACTTGATGATAAGTCGTTTCCATGGTGTTTTCATCGACACTCCGGACACTGCGAGCAAAGCTAAATTGACGAGGCTCGCCATTCTGCATCCCGTTCAATGTTATTTTTTCAATGAGCTTGCCGTCTGCAAACGACCATTCGGAATCACCGTATCCTCTCTTGCTAAACGACTTGCCAACCACTTTGCCGGTCTTGGGATTGAAGCCTACGATTCCGTGAGACTCCATGTTCCCCCCAGTGGAATGAATCGATATCGCGGCGTCTTTAAGGGCCCATTTGTACGATAATAGCCTTGGAGTCCCGTCCGACCCCTCCCCCTGCCAGTCTCCGAACAGCCAATTGGCCTTCGCCATATCCACGGCTTCCTTGAGATTCGCGGGTTGATCCTGGGCACTGACATTGAGGGTCAGTCCGATGAATACGAATAGTGATGCTAGTTTTTTCATATGTATGAGATTGGGGAAGGAGAAAAAGTAACCAATTAAATAGTTGCTGTCAACCGCTCTTTCCTTTTCCGTACACCAACAGCGGCCTGCTGGTCCCCTGTCCAACCCGGTGCTTGGCCAAGCGCGGCGGCTCGGGCATTCTCTGGGCAGATCGCGCCATGCATGAGGTGAGTTTTTTGCAGGACCTAGCCGTGGTCATGATTGCCGCCGGCATCGTGACTGTGCTGTTCCAGCGTCTCAAGCAACCGGTGGTGCTGGGTTACATAGTCGCTGGTATTCTCATTGGCCCATACTTACTAGAGCTCATTAAAGAGCAGGATGCCATCAAGTCGCTCGCCGAGCTGGGCATGGTATTCCTGATGTTCTCGCTTGGCCTCGAGTTCAACTTGCGCAAACTCCGCCGCGTGGCCGCCACCGCGCTGGTCGCCGCGCCGCTGGCGATCCTGCTAATGGTGTTCGTTGGCTACCAGGTCGGCCAATTGATGGGCTGGAGTTCAGTGAGCAGCCTGT
>JAAZXX010000755.1 GCA_014239995.1 Verrucomicrobiia bacterium | reverse complement strand
CGGGTTGGGCAACACCATCCACTGAAGGCCGATGCAGGGTGCCGAAACACCGTGTTCAACGGACGTGCCCAGACCGGAGCTGAATACGCCCAGAGGATGATCCAGCTTGGAATCACCCATTTTCGACTGGAATTTCTCGATGAATCGCCGGAAGAGGTGGAATCAACCCTAAGGATATACAAGGAACTCCTGGATGGGGAACGCAGTGCACATTCGGTATGGAATAAACTCAAACTAATCAACCAACTTGGGGTAACACGGGGAACACTGGAAACACATTCCGTCGAATAAGCATGATGCCTTCAAGCGATTTTGAAAAAACTTGCAAACCCGCTCATACAACATGCTTCAGGGGGCTCTTTGAGTTCATCAATACTCGTAGAATAAGGATGAGAACGATACGGAAAATCGAACGGCAAACATGACTTATTGCACTTCCATTGAGACTGGATCATGACCCTTAAATCGGCCATCATTTTATCAAGTCTTTTGGTTTTGCCCGTCTCACTGGAAGGTGATGGGGTTGAGATCTATCTCCAACAAATCAAACCGGTCCTCAAGGCAAGGTGTTT
The DNA here is from genome assembly GCA_014239995.1 of Verrucomicrobiia bacterium. Classification (GTDB taxonomy): domain Bacteria; phylum Verrucomicrobiota; class Verrucomicrobiia; order Limisphaerales; family AAA164-E04; genus AAA164-E04. The sequence goes on along the minus strand of JAAZXX010000755.1, from coordinate 1,599 downwards.
CGCCTGTCATGGGGCACTGAAACAAAAGGCGAAACTGAGACTTGATACGGCTGAAGCTATCCAGGCTGGCGGCAACACCGGTCCGGTCATTAACCTCATTTCCCCCGGGAAGAGTCTTATCCTTGAAAGATTGAGTCACGAGGTGCCATCAGAACGCATGCCTCCGGAAGGAAAACCCCTTCATCCTGGAGTGTTGCGGGCGATCGAGCAATGGATTCAAGCAGGAGCACCCAAACCCAGAGGCGAGACCCCCGAAGAGGATCCTCGAAATCACTGGGCTTTCGTACCACCCCGAAAACCCCTGATACCAACCATGGGCAAACACCCCATCGATGCCCTCCTGGAACGACAACACGGCTTACTTGGCATGCAACCGCAGGGCCAGGCGGATCCTAAGTTGCTCATGCGCCGTCTTTTTCTTGACCTGGTGGGCCTTCCTCCCCTGCCTGAACAGACACGAATGTTCGCCGAACAAGCTTCCCCTCAAAACTACGATCAAATCGTTCAACGTCTGCTCGCCTCACCTCAATACGGGGAACGCTGGGGGCGCCACTGGATGGATGTTTGGCGTTACACGGACTGGTTTGGACTTGGAAACCAATTGCGCTACAGCCAGAAACATATCTGGCATTGGAGAGATTGGATCCTTGATTCCTTAAACCAGGATAAGGGCTATGATCAGATGATACTTGAGATGCTAGCTGCGGATGAGTCTTATCCTTTGGATCAAGCGCGTCTTCGAGCCACCGGTTTTCTCGCTAGAAACTATTTCCTCTTCAACCGCACAACGTGGCTGGATAAAACCATTGAGCATACCTCCAAGGCCTTCCTGGGACTGACCATGCAATGCAGTAAATGCCATGATCACAAGTATGACCCCATCAGCATGAAGGACTATTATCAGTTCCGCGCCATTTTCGAACCTCACCAAATCAGGACGGACATGTTACCTGGAGAAAACAACCTTGAGCATGACGGCTTGCCACGAGCCTTTGACATGCACCCAGAAGCAGCAACCTACATCCACTCAAGGGGCAATGAAAAGACGCCTGAGCGATCCCATCCCGTTCCACCAGCTCCTCCTTCCTTCCTGAAAAATCTAACGTTCCAGGTAAAGTCGGTTCGACTGCCCCTTGCTGCCTATCGCCCTGAACTTTCACCCCATGTCAAAACCACCTTGATTCAGGATGCGCAGGGCAAGATACGGCTTCTATCCAAAAGGCTCGAAATCCTCGGCGACGATCCCAGACACGATCCACTCGAACTCCAGGAAATGCGCCTGCAACTCCGTGCAGCGCGCCTGCAGCTTCCATATATCAAGGCCTCTCTCACGGCAAGCAGACGCCTGGCAATCGAGCATCCCAGTGAACTAACGGAAACACTGATCCTGCAGGCGGCAGAAAGCGCCTTTGCATACGAGAAAGCCACCTTGGAATGGAAAAGCCTGCAGGCCGAACATGCCCTCTCAAAAGCCTCACAGGACAAGAAAGGTATGTTGGAGCAGGATTTCAAGCGTATTAAAAAAAGCATATCTGACCTGGAGAAAGCCTTTGAATCATCCCCAAAAAAATTCACTCCGGTGCGCGCTTCGATCAAGGC
>JAAZXX010000754.1 GCA_014239995.1 Verrucomicrobiia bacterium | reverse complement strand
AGGTTGTAACAACGCAACACAATTTCAAATTCGAATAAGGTTTCCAGCGGCACCGCGCAGCGGGCTAAACGAAATTTCTGAAACGAAAGGTGTATAAGATTATGGCAAAGGTCATTGGCATTGACTTGGGAACGACCAACTCGGCAGTCGCCGTGGTGGATGCAGGATTTCCCATGCTTCTCGCAAATCAAGACGGCAAGCGGCTGACGCCCTCGGTAGTCCACTTCGACACCGCCTCCCATCCTTCAGCCATTGGAGAGGAAGCGGCTCGCATGGGCCTCCTGGAACCCGCCCAAACGGTTTACTCCGTCAAACGGTTCATGGGGCGCCGTTTCGAGGAAGTGACTCAGCAGGAAAAAGAGGTCCACTACCCGTTGAACGGTTCCAAGGGGCAACCCATCAAGGTAGCCTTGAAGGATCGATGCATGCTGCCCGAGGAAGTGGCTGCCGAGATATTGAAATCCCTCAAGAAGACAGCCGAAATCGCCCTGGAATGCTCCATTGAAAAAGCGGTTATCACTGTCCCTGCCTATTTTAATGATGCGCAACGCCAGGCAACCATGGAGGCCGGGAGATTGGCAGGCTTACAGGTTGAACGCATCATCAATGAACCCACCGCAGCAGCACTGGCCTATGGCCTAAACAAGCTGAAGGACCAAGCCAGGATTGCGGTCTATGATCTTGGCGGAGGCACCTTTGACATCACCATCCTGGAGCTCAACGAGGGCGTTTTCCGGGTCCTCTCCACCCAAGGCAACACCTGCCTTGGAGGGGATGATCTGGATCAGGCAATACTGGATCACTTTCTGCAGATCATCGGTAAGGAAGTGGAACTGGACGTCGTCCTTGAGGAGCAGGGCGCACTTCCAAGACTCCGTGAAGCGGCTCAAAAGGCTAAAATCGCTCTCTCCACCCAGGCCAGCACTGCGGTGAAACTTCCTTTTCTGGGGAAGGATTTCCATTTTAACGAGGAATTCACTCGAGAACAACTTGAGCAAATAGCCCTTCCGGTCATTGATCGCACCCGACCACACTGCGTGAGAGCCATGCATGACGCCGGCCTTGAAACCGTGGACCTGGATCAGGTCCTGCTGGTGGGAGGGCAAACACGTATGCCCCTTGTAAGGAAACGTGTGAACGCATACTTCAAGTGCAGTGTATTCGAGGAAACCCGGGGTAACGTACGGCTGGGTGACACGTTCCATACCCCAGATGGCCCAACGCTGAACACAGGGCAAAACCCAGACGAGGCGGTCGCTCTGGGGGCGGCCATCCAAGGAGCCATTCTCTCGGGAGAAATCAAACACATGACCCTGCTCGATGTAACCCCTCTCTCCTTGGGGATTGAAACCTTTGGCGGTTTGATGAACGTGTTGATTCCCCGAAACTCCACGATTCCGATCAAAGCTGGCGAGGTCTTCACCACGGCCGTGGACCGCCAGGAGGAAACATTGATTCACGTCCTGCAGGGTGAGCGCGAAAAAGCGGCGGACAACTGGAGTTTAGGACGTTTCATGATTCCTTTTGAAAATGCTCCCAAGGGTGTGCCGAGACTGGGAGTTCAATTTGAGATCGACGCAAATGGTGTCCTGAATGTGCTTGCCAGGGACATTCACACTGGAAACGAACAAATCCTGGAATTCAAATCCGTGATTGATGTTGAAGATGCCACGGTGACACAGATGGTAGAGTCGGCAGTGGAACATGCCATGGAAGACCTGGAATCAAGGCATTGGATTGAAAACAGCCTTAAGGCCAAAACACTGTTGAAGGCAGTGAAACAAAGTGTCGATGAATGTTCGGATGTTTTGGATGCGCACTATCTGGCTTCCGTCCTTGAGGCGAGTTCGAAGCTTGAAGGCGTGCTCGCACGCGAGAACACCGAGAAGCGCAGCGGCGACACCAACAGCCTGAAATCCGCCATCAAAAACCTGGATGAAATCACTCAGGAATTAGCCCACATCCAGCTGGATCGCATGGCTGCAAGCTACCTCGACCAGGAACAGGAACCCTGAGTGCAATATGGCGGCCTGCATAGGCTGAGGCATGGCGGTCAATCGTTGCGAGCCCCCCGGGCACACCTGCTGGCCAGGAAAAGTGATCGTCTTAATGTGCCTCGGATTGCTGGAACGGACCCTCAATGGCTGTCGTGAGAAAAGAACCCAAGATGACTGAAAGACGAT
>JAAZXX010000753.1 GCA_014239995.1 Verrucomicrobiia bacterium | reverse complement strand
TGTTGTGAGTAGTAGTAGTTTCATTTCCCTTCAGCTTTCAATTCCTCACCCGTCTTGCCGCCGTGTTTGCGGAGGAGGTCGGTGGTTTCTGCGGCGTCGTTTTTTCGTTTGATCAAGTCAGCCCCCTAGCTGGAATGAAACCTAGTCATTCCAAGATAGGCAACGTTTTGCCAACTGGCGATTGCCCGAGTCACCTAACCGCCCGCACAAAATGAACGGTCTTATCTGTATTGAGGTGATCGAGTTATCCAAATTGGGCCAAAGCTTTCGTTAGTCTGGACGGGTTGATTATTTGCTCAATGTCGTAGGAGTTGCACCAGAGATGCTCGCGGTTCCAGCCGCTCGTTGTGCCGAAGTTGGATACGGCTTCCGAGCGTCTGCTGTAGGTCAGTATGAGCTTCTGTGTCGAAGTGTTCATGTATCCCAGCGCGTTAACGATCCTTGACCCTTTAGATGTTTCCTTTCCTGACCATGGGTCGAGAGCAATGTCATAATCAGGATTGGGGGGCATCATTTGCGCATCTACATCTTTGCGCCATTGATGAAGCTTTGCTGTGAGTTCCTTGGCCTTCCGGCCTTCAATTTTCGATAGATCGTTTTGCTCACCCATGTCATCTCTCAGATTGAAGAGCTGAACAGTTCCGTTTTCAAAATATTCGAGCAGTTTGTATCTTATGGTTCTCATGAGGTGAGTCTATTTCCGCGTGACGTAAACGTAGTAGGCGCTTAGCATCGTATCATTCCTGCCTTTAAACCAGGTGTGCAAAGCTGTGGGGCCTTTCTTTAACTTCATCGTAAAAACAGCTCCTTTGTCTACTTCCCTGACTCGTTTGGTCAGGCCCTCAAATTGATAGGCGCGTTTTTTGCCAATGCTCATGTGATTGTGGCCGCTAACGAAAAGACTCGCATGGGTGATAGGTAGCGCCGTGCCGGTCCCATCGGGCAAGGTTCCGCTGATCGTCCCATCGGCTTCCTTGGGCCAGCGACGAAGCTCAATGTCGTATTCGCCCGCCTGAGCCACGTCGATCAGCCAATAGCCGCTCTTCTGTGAGCCTTTGAGAATCTGTCTTTGTTGATCGATAAACACATCGAGCCATTCGGTGCCGGATAGTTTGGTGGGATTCTCGTGTTCTGTTCCAATGATGATGCGCTGCTCCTCGTTCGCAGTCGTGCCGACTCTGTCCCACCACGCGGTAAGGCGCTTTCGTAGTTTCGCCACCACCTCCGGATGTTGATCGATGATGTTGGTCTGCTGGAGCGGATCAGAGTCCAGATTGTAGAGTTCCCTGTCTTCCAAAAGGCGCCAACGCTTCCACAGCACGCCCGCCTGGTCGGCCCGCATCTGTGTTTGGCTATGGGGCGATGGATAATTCGAGAAGCCCGGCATCCTGCTGTAGTTCATGATGAGAACCCTCTCATCGGAAACCTGTTGTTCACCCCGTAAAACCGGAGCGAGACTCATTCCGTCAAACTCGGGTCCGCTCTCTGCATTGATTTGGCATAAGTCCAACAAGGTCGGCAGAATGTCCTGCACCTGAGTCAATCCGCCGATGTCCTGCGGTTTTGCGAGATTGCCGTTGGGCCAACGGATGAAGCAGGGAACCCTGTGTCCTCCTTCCCAGAGTTCCGTTTTCTTGCCCCGCATCCCCGCGTTGAAATACTGGGGACCGAGAAGACTGCCGTTGTCAGTCTGGAAGATCAGAATCGTATTGTCAGTCAGCCCTTCATCATCGAGGAACTGCATCAAGCCCCCCATGTTGGCATCGATGTTTCGGATCATGCCCAGGTAATTGGCGAGATTCTTCTTCAAGTTATCTTTGAGGTGATCAAACTGTGGATCCTTCAGTCTTTCAGCGATCACTTCCCGATCCTCAGGCTTCGGGATGAACGGACCATGTGGGGTATTGGTCGCGAGATAGCAAAGGAAGGGCTTTTTGGCCTTGGTCGATTTCTTCATGAACGCCTTGGCTTCCGCGAAAAACACATCGGTGCAGTAGCCCTTGAACCGCTCGTTCTTGCCGTTGCGTGTGTAGACGTCATCAAAATAGTCGTTCCCCCAATACGCAGGCACGGACGGGATCGAGGAAGACGGATACCAGACGCTTTCCTGGAATCCCCGATCCTGCGGGCGATACGGATAGTTGGCGCCGAGGTGCCACTTGCCGAAAACACCGGTGGCAAAACCC
>JAAZXX010000752.1:1955-2187 GCA_014239995.1 Verrucomicrobiia bacterium | reverse complement strand
AACGTATTCATTGCCCACCCTTCGAGTGCACAACCTGCAAGGAGGATAGGTGCCACTGAGGCAAAGAAAACCAGAAGCACGTTCCAAGATTGGTTTGAAATGGTTTGCCATCCTTTTATCGGTACAACGAGAATGAGCACGGATCGAATCATGTGGCAGGACTCTAATGCGGCACGTCAAGGACTCAAAGCCAAATCGTTTTTTTTTAAGTGAAGCTTAGATATTGACCTGA
>JAAZXX010000752.1:0-1945 GCA_014239995.1 Verrucomicrobiia bacterium | reverse complement strand
GCAGGTCCTCAATACCCTGAAATACCCGTAATTCCATGATCAAGGACCGTTGCATTTGGAAAAAGTTTTGGTATGTTGCGGCCATAACATCGACCTTCGACAATGGAGAACCTTGATTTACACGAGAAGAAGCCGCTCACCAAAGAGGATAGCAAATCACCCCTTGCAGACACTCAGAATCTAACTGACGAACGTCGTTTGCCCATCGATAAAGTTGGGGTGCGTGGCATACGGTTTCCGATCAAGGTGCAGGACAAGTCACGTTCTCACCAAGAGACGATCGCCTCTGTCGGCATGTTTGTGGATCTGCCACATCATTTCAAGGGGACACACATGAGTCGTTTCGTAGAGGTGTTGCATGCGCACGGCAATCTGATACACGTTGACAATATTTCTAAGATCCTTGGCGAAATGCAACGTAAGCTTAATGCGCAAAAAGCTCACTTGGAAATGCAGTTTCCTTACTTCCTTGAAAAAACGGCTCCGGTGACCCAGAACAAAAGCCTGATGGACTATACGGTGATGTTCGATGCCTCAGCCCAGCAGGATTCCATTGACTTCGTTTTAAATGTCCAGGTGCCAGTCACTACACTTTGCCCCTGTTCCAAGGCTATCAGTCGTTATGGGGCCCATAACCAGAGGGGAAATGTCAGTGTTTCAGTACGTTTCAATGATCGGGTATGGATTGAGGACCTGATTGAATGCGTTGAAACCTCGGCCAGCAGTGGGCTCTACGCACTGCTGAAACGTCCGGACGAAAAAGCTGTCACCGAGCGTGCATACGAAAACCCAGTCTTTGTGGAGGACCTGGTTCGAAATGTCGTGATGAAGCTTCACGGGATACCGCAGGTGACATGGTATCGCGTGGAGGCCGAAAATTTTGAAAGCATTCATAACCATAACGCCTATGCATGCATTGAGGCAGGAAATTCACAAGCCTCTGAATCCCTTGATTGAGTCTTTCTGCAAACTTGGACGCAACTCCAGTGGTTAGCTTGGCTTGAAATGGCCTGGCCCATTTTGCTGCAGGCATGTTACTTTACCAAACAGCGGTGGTCCCGCACAAGACCACCGCTGCATTGGTTGATCCTCTCGCCCCTTGTGTCTAGCGGGGGAGAAGCAAGGAATACTGAGTCAGCATCCCGTCGTTCACACGCACCAACAAATCATACCTCAAGCCCGAATTTCATGGAATCCGCTGTCGTCATGCTTCAGGAAGTAGAGACCTGGCTGGGTTAGCCCCGAATCCTCTTACCTGAATTCTGAAAAATCTCATTAATGTGCAACATAGGTCTTCTGATGAAAACCGTTCGCATAGGTGAGATTTCATCCTGAGGACGTGAACCTCACACCCATGTGCTGTATATTTGACAGTTGAAAGCTTTTCGTCTGCACAGGGCTGGAGTACCTTGATCAAACCGGCAAGCTCAGTCTGCCCTCCAGAACATGAATCATCTTGCCGTTTGCAGGCGTTCATACTTCTGGTGCTTGTAACGAGTATGCACCCAGACAAAATCGGGATTGTTTTGATTCCCTCCATTCCAGTAGAAACTGGCCTTACCATTCGATGAATCCGTGGCTGCTCTGACCGTGGCCTCATTTCTCCAGGTATGGTTTTCGGCGTGACCGTCTGCAAAACCAACACTTGAGTTGTTTCCGTGGAAAACAGCAAAGGGGTCTACCCATCCCAGGGCAGGCTGCACGTTAATAACCCATGTTCCACGATTGAAATCCCGAGGGTCAGCTTCTTCCAGGAAAACCAACCCTTCCGATGGACCGTTGACGGAACCAAGTTTGACATAAGGTGGCTGGGGGCCGGATGAACTGCCACCTGTGCCAGATCCTTGCCATCCTCCACCGTTCATGCCATTGGCCTTGGAGTAGCTGTCATAGGCATAACCTGAACCAGGTTTGTTTCGCTTGGTGCGGATATCACCGGGACAGT
>JAAZXX010000751.1 GCA_014239995.1 Verrucomicrobiia bacterium | reverse complement strand
CAGCAGGACGTGGCAAACAGCGCACAAGATGAAATTGCAGTTTGGTAAGCTCGATTCCAAAGAGCATCCTCTTGCCGACAATTTCAGGGTACTTCGTTACATCGCAAAATATACCATTAATCCAGCTATCGCTCATGGAATGTCGCATGAGGTGGGATCCCTTGAAGTTGGCAAACTGGCAGACATGGTTATCTGGAAACCTGCCTTCTTCGGGGTGAAACCAGAATTGATACTCAAGGGAGGTATGATTGCATGCGCCAACATGGGGGATCCAAATGCCTCGATTCCCACACCTCAACCGATGTCTTATCGACCGCAATTTGGCGCCTACGGTAGAGCACTTTTCGCAACCTCTGTTACCTTTGTAAGCGATGCGGCTCTCAAATCTGAGCTGGCTTCTGAGTTGAATCTGAAAAAAAGACTGGTTGGCGTGAGAAACACACGAAAGATTCAGAAGGCTGACATGATCCTCAACCATGCGCAGCCAAGGATCGAGGTGGATCCTGAAACCTATACGGTCAAGGCTGATGGTAAGGTGCTTACTTGTGAACCGGCTGAAAAACTTCCACTCGCACAGCGTTATTTTTTATTCTGATCATGGAATTAATCACTCAATCGCTAACTCAACCCAGCTCCAAAACGCTTAAAGTCAAACTGTTTGTCGACCGATTCAAATTGGCCAAACGCCGTTGGCGGGGTCAAGCTGAGGACGGATCCGATTTTGGTTTTAACCTGGAGGGACCGTTGGAGCACGATGCCTGTTTTTTTCAAAACGAGAGCCATTCCTACTGGATAGCGCAGTCCTTGGAAAAGGTTCTTGAAGTAGACTATTCCGAGGATCCTGAGACGGCATGCCGTGTAGCTTGGGCGATCGGTAATCTGCACATGGCTCTCCAGATTGTGGGACTGACGATCAGGGTGGCTGATGATCCAGCAATCCGTCAATTGTTTACGCATCTTCAGATTCTTCACACAGAAAAGCGCGCACGTTTTCAACCTATACGGGTTTCTAACAAGATCAAATCCAAGCCTCATTCACATGGTAAGGGGCATCCTTCGCATGATCATTAACAAAAGGCAACCCAAGCATGTCCGACTGGCTTCCATTGATGTTGCAGACCACCGATTCGCTCTTCCCCACGGGAGCGTATGCTCATTCATTCGGGCTTGAGGGAGCCGTCCACGAAGGATGGGTTTCCACGCCTGATACTTTGGAGGATTACTTGTTTCAGCACCTGATCCCGATCATGACCTATCAGGAGCTGCCCACCGTAGTGCATGCCTTTGAGGCTGCGATGGATCAGGACATTGAAAAGCTTCTGACACTTGATCAAGTCTACGGTGCATTAAGGATGAGTAGAGAAATAAGGACAGCAAGTGCCAAAATAGGATCCCAGAGACTTTCCATTTTATCTGATATTTTGCCGAACCCTTTCTGGAACAAATTAGAGTCGCTCAAGAGCAATCAGAAATTTGCCGCCCATGAGGTGCTCATTTTTGGGATTCAGGGGGCTCTGAGTGGAGGCAGCATCGAGGCGTCCATGATGGCGGCGTATTACCTGGGGGTCTCCAGTCAGATTAACGCTGCCTTCAAACTGATTCGGATTGGACAGAAACGATGCCAATCTATCCTGTCAAAGTGTCTCTCAGAAGCAGTTGAGGTTTCAAGCATTGCTTCGACCATCGCATTGGATGATATCGGGTGGTTCACTCCTGCACTTGATATATGCAATGCACGTCACGAAACGGCTTACACAAGAATCTTCATTTCTTAAAAGAGAAACGAACCGGTATTCACTCAAAAGCGCATGAATCATATGAAAGAAACAAATCGAGCGACAAGAATAGGTATCGGAGGTCCGGTGGGTTCCGGTAAAACGATGCTGGTTTTAAAATTATGTCTAGCTCTGAGAGATAAATACAAACTCGCGGTTGTCACCAACGATATTTACACGAAAGAGGATGCGGAATTTCTGGTTCGAAATCATGCCCTCGACCCGAGTCGAGTTGTGGGAGTGGAAACGGGGGGCTGTCCTCACACCGCAATCCGTGATGATACCACCGTCAATACTCAAGCGATTGCCGCCTTGGAACAAGGCCATCAATATGGTCTTGATGTGATCTTCGTCGAGAGTGGTGGCGATAGCGTGCATCTTTTTGAGGAATGAGAGCAGATGGTGTGTATTCCAACC
>JAAZXX010000750.1:287-2202 GCA_014239995.1 Verrucomicrobiia bacterium | reverse complement strand
TCGAAAGAGAGAAGTGCTTTGTCCGTCCGAGTCCAGGACTCGGCTGGCATTGTGAAGTTCCCAAATTGATTTCAGCCGATGGTATGCAAAGACACCCCCGTTGCCTCTGGCTTCTCCCTGGAGCAAGCGCAGCATGGCATGGCCACCGGCAAGGATGGGAGTGACCTCCTCGAGGGCATCAGGCATTGGAAGCTCCCGCACTTGCTTGATCACTAGCTCTCCTGGGGCCACCTTCTTGTATTCGAAATCCAGTGTGTAACGATCCTGCTGCGTTGCATAGCGAGCAAAACGAGGGGCGACACGCTCGATCAAACGGTGCAGGTTTTCGTAATCCTTCTGCCAATCCATGACATGCTCCCTGCCGACCTGTAGCAGACTGGAACGTCCCTGGTAGCGTAATGTTCGGCCGCTGGAGCCCGTGGAGGACTTATAATAAGAAATGGCGACGGTTTCCGGTATGGCATTTTCGTCTGGGTTGGTCACGCTGGTCGCCCCTGACTGGGTGGCCAGATCCGTCCAGAGATTGAATGATCCCGTGCCATAGGAACTGTAGGAACTGAGGGCCACACCGTTGGCCCACTCAATGGCATCTGGAAACGAATGGTGTACCAGGATTGCCATGCCAACCTGTTCCTCCATAACGCCGAATCGGTGGCGCTCCAGGTAGGCATTTTCATTGTAAAGACTGGCATAGACCTTTTTGATGGCCCTGTAAACACCCCGTTCTTCTTGTTTTTCTGGGTCGCAGGCGCAAGGGCCGTTTGTATCATTGTCCAGATTATCAAGCAGGCATCCGCTGTAGCTGTCATACAAACCGGCACCCGTGAATTGACGGCTGTCCTCCAGGTTGGTGGAGCTGCGAAAACGTATTTTCCGGGCAGGGTCGAAAACCGACAGGGCATTGATGATCGCTTGTCTCTGTTCGGTGGTGAACACACCGTCTCGGATACGACTGCGAATGGACTTGAGGGCATCAGAGAGATCGGCCTGCAAGCCGGACTGATGGGCTTCCGCGAGCTGCGCCTGAATGGTTTCCCTCAAAGACATTCCACCAAGCGATTTTTGCGCGAGGAAAGCATCCCAAAGGTCGAAGGTGATGGCGATTGCTGGATCTGGGACATTGTCGGGAAGAGTATCGCTCAGGAAACTGAAATGAGCCGCCTTGCCGCCAACCTTATCGATGTCGGTGGGGTTCAGTGAAGCGACAGATAGGGTAAGGGCTCCGCTGGTGACCCTTGGCTTGAACTGAAGTGGAGAGGGAATTTTCAATTGTGCGATTGCCTTGCGGAAGGCGCTGGGAAGGTCCTCCTCCAAGGGGGTCAGCATTGCGGATGCATTGGAGGATTGGTTGATGCCCCAGCCCGCACTGGTGCGAACCATCACCTCTCGTCCAAGCAATGTCATCAGGTAGTTTCGAGTGGCTTCACTGCTTTCATAATAAAAAGGAATCCCGAAGTTTTTGGCCAGGATCGCTACATGCGCATTGGGGGTGGATGGATGGAGTGTGATCAGGCCCGCAACCCGAGGAATTTCCGGTGGCACGTGGTCGGTCAGGAGAACATCCTCGTGCCGTAGCGTACCTGAACGAAAGGCTCCTGCAATCGCATTTCCGGGCACATATACCAGACGTCCCATGGTCCATCCAAGGGCATATACAGCATCGGTTCCGGTTTCCCAGTGCTGGGCAGAGACTACCGGGACATTGAATGCTGCCAGATGACGGGCCACACTGCCATCTGTGTCCGACTGCTCGTGGGTCGGCATGTACAGGCCACGCATTTTACCCGGATCACTCCCCTGCGCGATGGAGGCGTTGACCTGCTGCCACAGGAAGGCCAACATGGGCGCAGGTAGCCTGTCCTGACTGACGAACTGGATGGCGTATTCATGATGTTTCTGGGAATATAAAACGGCG
>JAAZXX010000750.1:0-277 GCA_014239995.1 Verrucomicrobiia bacterium | reverse complement strand
GTGGCTGCATCGAATTCCTGGTGCGTCATTCCGTCGAGCTTGGGTACGTGGCGGGTAGCGAACTCGTAGTGAAAGGGAAGCTTGTTTCCATCCTGGAAATAAACTGTGGAAAGATTTTCCATCAGTATCGTGAACTTGACCCATTGCGTGGTTTGGGTGGCATTACTTCCCGGAATCCCAATCAACATGTCGTTGTCCGGGGCCTTGAAGCCTACTAAGAAAGCATCTGCAGGGAGGTTGATCCCTGTTTTCCATTCGGTGGATGACTTCAGTTCAG
>JAAZXX010000074.1 GCA_014239995.1 Verrucomicrobiia bacterium | reverse complement strand
AGTGCATGCTCAATGGCCTGCAGATAAACCTCTGTCTTGCCGCTTCCTGTCACACCATGGAGTAGGAAAACCGAGGATTGGACGTCTCCCTGTGTTGTGTCCATCGCACCCAAAATGGCGTCCATGGCCTTGGCCTGGTCCGCCCCCAGTTCCAAGGCCTGGGTGGGGACAATATGCTCGTCGGCGTAAGGATCCCGTTCGATGACTTCCCGAGTGATGAGGGCCATGCCTGCATCCTCCAGCTTTTGCACCGTCTGCTTGGTGGAGCCCGTCATCTTGAGAAACTCCTGCAAGGGAAGTTCCTTCCACTCCCTCAGGATAGATGCAAGCTCTTGCTGACGCTTGGTGAGCGTGGTTTCCTTTCCACCTGCATCAATGGAGCGGATGAAAAGCTGCTTCTTCCAGCCTTCCTTTTCCTTCCTGACGGCTACCGGCAACACGCTTTTCAGGGCCGTTTCAACAGGACAACAGTAATAACCGGCCATCCAACGCGCCAACTCGATAACTTTGGAAGTCACGAGGCTTCCCTTGCCAACCACTCCAAGGATCGCCTTCAGTTTGGCATGCCCTGAGACTCCAGGCAAACCAGTCACCACTCCCATCAATGTGCGGGATCCAAAAGGAATCTTGACGCGGGAGCCAATCTCAACACGCTCCTGAAACTCGCGTGGCACAAGGTAGTCAAACTCCTTGCGAAGGGCTATTTCCAGGGTGACACGCGCGATCATGACAATGTTGTATCAGTCCATTCCAGGATGCCAAGCCGGTAGAATACCCCAGACAGACATGCTTCCCTGAAGCAATTCCAGTGATCCAGGCTCCCCTCTTACTAGAAAAAGTATCAGAAAACGCACACGCAAACCACATTGCTTCCTCTGATTTATTGTGGGTTTCTGGTGCGCAAGGCGAAGGTGACACAGGACCCTTGAGGCCCAAGAGCGCGTTACCGAGGCGAAAAACCACTCGGTTTGAGATCGTATGCCGGCGAATATGAACTTTTTTCATGCTTCCACACTTGTCTACTTGACCTTTTGCCGAAAGTTTGCAGACTACGCTGCCCTGCCGTTGGGGTTTGTCTCGTTCGTATGAAGCAACATATTCGTAATATCGCCATCATCGCCCATGTCGACCATGGGAAAACCACCTTGGTGGATTGTCTCCTGAGACAATCTGGACTGTTCCGTGAAAATCAGGTCTTGGAGGAACGCATGATGGACAATATGGACCTTGAAAGGGAAAAGGGCATCACCATCAAGGCCAAGAACGCCTCCTACCGCTATGACGACTGCCACGTCAATATTGTGGACACGCCGGGCCACGCGGATTTCGGGGGCGAAGTTGAGCGTATCATGAACATGATCGACGGCGTCATCCTGGTGGTTGATTCCGTGGAGGGTCCCCAGGCTCAAACCCGCTTTGTGCTCAAAAAAGCATTGGAATGCGGGGCCAGATCCATCGTGGTTATCAACAAGATCGATCGCGAAAATGCGGCACCTGAAGCGGTGCTCGACAAGGTCTTCGACCTTTTCCTGACGCTACAGGCAAGCGACGAACAACTTAACTTCCCGGTGGTGTATGCCAGCGCCAAGGAAGGCATTGCGATGAATAGTCCCAAGGAAAAGGGGACGGACATGAAGCCTCTTTTTGAGGCCATCGTAAAACATATCCCACCTCCTCGCATCCAGCAGTCAGACACGTTCAAGCTCCTGATTGCCAATCTGGACTATTCCGATTACCTGGGAAGGATCGCCTTCGGAAAAATTGTTTCGGGGAGTATCAAGCTTGGAACCAAAGTATATCGTATCCAGGGTGACGGAACCCAGAGTACGGGTAAGGCAAGTGCGATTTTCCATTTCGACGGCATGAAACGCATCCAGGTCGAAAGCGCCACTGCCGGAGATATCATCGGCTTGACGGGGTTCGAACATGTGGAAATTGGCGAAACCATCACGGATAGCGATGAAGCCGAGCCTTTGCCTTTTGTTCCGGTGGATCCGCCCACCATCTGCATGCAGTTCGCGGTCAACGATGGCCCCTTTGCAGGTAAGGATGGCAAACTGGTGACCGCCCGCCATATTCGAGAACGCCTGATCCGCGAGACACGCACCAATATCTCACTGCGCGTCAATGAAACAGATGCTCCCAACATTTTTGACGTCACCGCCCGTGGGGAAATGCAGATCTCCGTTCTGGTGGAACAAATGCGTCGTGAAGGATACGAGGTATTGGTCTCACGTCCGGAAGTCATTTATCACAGGTCGGAAGATGGCAAACTGCAAGAGCCCATCGAGAAACTTTTCCTGGAGACACCCCAGGAAAACATGGGACCTGTCCTTGAAAGCCTTGCAAACCGTAAGGGGGACATTCAGAACATGGAGCATCGCGCGGATACCATCCTGATCGAGGCCTTGATTCCCATGAGGGGACTGATCGGCTTTGAATCCGATCTGGTCAACATTACTCGGGGCATGGGAATTCTGAGCCATTTGTTTCACGCCTACGGCGAGGAACGTGGCGAGATCCTGACCCGAAAGACAGGCTCGCTGATCAGCACAGAGAATGGTGAATCCACCGCATACGCCCTTGACCAGGCACAGCAACGGGGAAAACTCCTGATCGGCCCGGGTGAAAAAATCTATGCCGGGATGGTCATCGGAGAAAACGCACGCGACCAGGATTTACCCGTCAATCCATGCCGCATCAAAAAATTGACTAATTTTCGTTCATCTGGAGACGGCAAGGGCATTCAACTGGAACCTCCGATGCTGCTCAGTATGGAAAAAGCCATTGAATTCATTGGCCACGATGAGTACGTCGAGGCGACACCACAGCACCTGCGCCTGCGTAAGAAAATCCTTTGCGAACACGCCCGCAAGCGCGCCGAGCAAACCCGCCAGGTCAAGGTCATGTCCTGACTGGATCGCACACAGGAAACTCCCCTGCTCCATCTCGACATGCCAGGAGTAGATGTCCTTGGAAAATGCCACACGGCCTCATTCCACTGGGTCAACTGCTGGGGACGTCACCTTGAGAAGATACTCTCCGCCTCGATTTTGGCGCATCGAGGTAGCACGTAATATGTATGCCTGTTTGGGTTCCAAGGCATATTCCAGGGTGGAGCTGTATGGTGACTCCGTTGCAACCGGAAGCGTCCATGCCAGGATTTCCTGCAATGGGGCTTTCATGACATATACCTCTGGCAAAAAGGAATCACTGCGGATATCGACCCGAATCTTTCTGCCATCCTCACTTGCCTCAATCCAATAATCCTGAAAAGAGTACCTCTGATCATATACCACGTAGTTAGGATCCAGTGTTCCCCTGACAAGGTCTCCTTCAAGCAAATCCCCCATCTGGAGTATGGGAATGATCTCGGTCTTCGAGGTGATACGGTAAGCACCCGTTCCCTGACCGAAAAACGAAGTGGCCCAGATATGCGCTCCTACCCCATTCGGGGAGGTGAAGAAATCAAGTTGTGACTTGCTGACTCCAGCACTCATCGCTCCAAAATCATCGTTCTCAGCCAGGATCTGTCCTGTTTCCGGGTTCGCGAGGAATAACATGGTATCGATTTCAAAGGCATTGCGCTCGCTCATCTCCACCTGCCAGCGCATGGGATGTTCTGTAGCACCTGCGAGGTATACATCCCCCAGGAACTGATTCGGCAGGGTATCATCACCAACCTCGATTTTGGCAGACACATCGACACCCCCTTCCAGGTCGAGGACCTTGGGTTCATAGATGGGAAGTGGCACTCCTTCCACAAGGCGCAACCGGTAGGTGCCCAGGGTTTCTCCAAAGGTATTGGATGAAGCACTCGCCAGAACCAGCAGGTCGACACCAGCTGTTGCTCCGGCCAGGTTATATTGAATCAATGCCTTGGGTTCCATGAAATCTCCCTGACTTTCGTCCAGAACAATCCCTGTCTCAGGATCCAGAAGACGCAGATGGGGGTTGAATTTTGAGGCTTCCATGGTGAGGGTCACCATGCCGGTTGTCGCGGGCGCCTCGATGAAATACAGATCGCCTTGAGCCACGGTGGTCACATTCACCTGAATCAAGTCATCCCCCTTGCTTAATTTCCCGGACCATGCTTCATCCAGCACCAAGGGACTTGCCGTAGCCTCGAGGATCGGCACGGTTGGGGCCTTCTGCACACTAAGCACGTAAGTTCCCCGTTCACCGCCCATGGATGAAGTTGCCACGGCATACAACTTTTCCACACCCCAAAAGCCCTCGGTGGCAGGTGCAATGAACGCGACTTGTGCGTCGAGTTCCGAGTCAAAATCATCATTGTAAACCAAGGGAAAGGGAGGATCTCCCAGCCCGTATTGTGCGCCATCAATGACCTCCAGTTTGGCATCGAACTCAGGCGATTCCAACCGGATGATGAGGGGGTCGCCCGTGTTCCATCCCTGGATCTCGAACACGTCAGCGACCCTGTCCGGAACGGGTTCAAAATCCATGAACGAAATATATCTGGAGTCTTCATCTTCAAGGACGCCATCACCCACCTTGGAACCCACCTCCAGAAAATCGATGGAGCCCCCGTCCTGAGGAGGTGCCTCACTGGCCTCAATGCTCAGGGTATAGCTCCCCGTGCCACCCCAGGGCGAGAGCACATGAATGATCCATGCCTCACCTTCCCGCCCAGGCGCAAGGGTCAAAGACGGGTCATGACCATCCGCGTCGTCATTGGATGCCAATAGCTCACCCGTATGCGCATCCAGGACAACCAGAGCCGTGTCGAGGTAGGACGACTGCGAGGTTTGAACGCTGATATGAAAAGCCTCACCGAGAGAACCTTCGGAAAAAAGGTAACTGTCGGTTGGAAGGCGGGATCCATACACATGATCGAGCATGGGATCACTCTGCGACAGGGAACCCCGTTTTTTTTGATCCAATGCCAGAGTACGATCCGGAAGCTGCCAAAGCGTGACAGAAAGGGACCCTTCCTTTCCGTTGGCACCATGGACGCGAAGCATCCGCTTGTGGGTGGAATCCGCAGTGAACTCAAGAAAAGCACGATCCGATGCAACCGGGTCGATGTCAGAGGTGGCGAGCACCTGTTCATCGGAATCGATCAGGGCAATAACGGGAGACACCGTATCGGAGCTCACCCTCACACGCGTAAGCGCCCCTTTCTTGAGCTGGTTCAAAACCAGTATCCTGCCCGGGACAGTCGTGGCCGGAAAGGCCGAATCCGGGATTACCTGAATGTCGGGCAAGAGCCGGAGGGTCATGGAGGACCATGGGTTGATTACCGTTTTAAAGGGCCAAAGTCCACGGGAAAGCTTGGGATGCATCTGAAAAAACTGAGTCCCATCGACGTTATTCACGACCGGCAGGGTAAACCGTTGGAGTGGGCGGAACGTATGATCTGTCACTGTCTGTTGGAGGACTGCCTCGCGGGGCACCGCTTGCCAGGTGACAAGATCCCGGGACTGTAGAAAATGGTAATGCACTCCCTCTGGAACCTCAGGCACCTCCATCCCAATGCGCATGCCCAGTCCCTCCCCCTGAGTGGCTGGCAGCATCCTTACACGGGATCGTGGAATGGAATCGACACCCAACGGATCTGAGGAAAAGGCAAATTCGGCCAGGTTGTGCCACCCATCCCCATCCGTGTCCGCCCACATACCACGCACCTTATGGGTCGATTGCCATTCAAAAAAAACAGGATAAATGTGTTGAAGAATCCAGTCGTAATGAGCTGAAACACGCACATAGATTCCATAACCTGATGGCCGCCCGCATCCATTGCCGAAACTCGTGACACCAGCGAGCATCCACGCCTGCAGCTCCTCGTTCATAACCAGCAAGGGTCCACCGCTGTCTCCCCAGCAGGTATCCACACGCCCTTTCAGGTAACCCGCAGCCATCATGCCCTCACCGATGGCATAGCCATAGGATGCATTGGCAGTACGGTTGGACACCAGTGGCACCCTGGCTTCACGCAGATGAGGAGGATTCTCTGGCGCGCTCACCGAGAAACCTTCACTGGTGGCACCCCAGCCAAGGATGGTAGCCTCTTTTCTGGGAGCAGTCAGGCTGGCATCGTGTGTCAGGCCCACGGGAACCAAATCCTCCACAGGCCAGGCCAGCAGCAGCAGGGCAAGGTCCTCGCCATCGGGATGTAAAATGATTTCCAGGACGGGAACTTGGATGGCATTGCTCAGGTCATTTAAATCAGATGTTCCAAGCACGACCTGCAGCGCCTCCGGATTGAGGGTTCCGGATTCCATCTGGTTTTCCACACAGTGTGCCGCAGTGAGGACCCACTGCGGATGAATCAAACTGCCTCCACAGAAAAAACCCTCCTCCAGATTCTCGTTCTGCGAGTCAACCAAGGCGGCCATCCATGGCCTTTGAACCTCAGCGATATATCCACCAACGATCTGCGGCCGCAGTGACTCCGAAAGGGCACTTGGTGTCGAAACACCAAAAAATAAAGCAAGGAACCAACAAAGGGAAATAGCCTGATAAACGCCTCGCCCTGCATTGAATCCATTACATTCACCATGATACGCCCATAAAGAAACCGAGAGTCCCTGTCTTTTCCCATTCATATGCGAGCCACCGTAAGGCCAATGTCCAAACAGCATCCATTACAATCACGGGGCTTGTTTGGAATACCTACAAGACAGGAAGGACATGCTCCTGTAGCATCATGCAGAAATGGGTGATGCAATTGCCTGCCACGAGGGCAAACAACCATCAAGCCTGTGAAGCGGGGAGTGCACCGGAATAGAGACAATATGTTTTCTTTCCAGAAATTTTTCGCCCACAACTCTCACAAACGCACATCAAGGCAGACAAACCAAAATCATTGCCCAGGGGGATGCCCCACTCTCCTGAAAGCCGCGTCACAAACCCCCTGGATTCTTCCTCTGCCGTATCGCCAAATGAGGCGGCACAGCCGGGCCACCTCATATTCAGGCCGTCAGGACCGGTGAAACGACACAGGGCGTGGGAATCACCTGAGTGGGTGACCAAACGAATGGCAAATGAATCCACCCTTCTACGGTCGCCAACAATAGGGTGATACGAGTAGTCGAGATGGGATAATTGATCCCTGGGAACCACGCGTTCCTGCATTCGAAGCCAACCTTTCCTGCATGGGACAAGCAGCAGACCGCTTTCCAGATCAATCACGATATCCCTGTTACCCTGGATAAAAGAAAAGCTACGTGTCAAGAAACCAGCATCAAAATGAAGCAGCCTTCCCTCTTGTCGAACCCGGTGATCACAAAACCGCAATTGTATTCTCATGTATCCTTGACTGTGTAGTCGTCGAGTCCAGGCAATGTTCAAGGAACCTCTTACACATTTCCATTATAATTTCAGACCTGAATTATCACGCCGGAAATCCGACTGGAAGACGATGGAGTATTTGCAAGCCTCCCTTTCGATCTCCTGAGGGCCAGCATTGCTTCGGACAGTCTTTAACGCCTTGTCAGGCAACCCGAGGTGGCCCTGTGTAGAGCACTCTTAGCGGTGCGAAAGTCAACCATTCGACCAAATCATAACACAGCCTCAGAGCACCACATCACGCCATTGTTGGTAAAATCTCGATTTGAGGTCTAAATGAAATCGATACGAGGGATATTTTATGGATCCTGGGTAACAATTGGGAAATCGGCTGAAGCCTGGCACGGGATTACACCCATTGGCTTCAAGGTCAGGCTGCTTGCCCGTCTATTACTGATCGACAACAGTCGCGGGAGGCCATTGAACATTCAGATCAGAACCGACCACTTTTTGCTCGTCCGTTTTTGTCCCGGATAATACAGGAAAGTAGACCTCAAAGGTGGTACCGACGTCCTTGCGAGACCGGATATGTAATAGACCACGATGGCCCTTGACTATACCTGCCACGATAGAAAGGCCAAGGCCACTGCCTTTTTCGGGTGGCTTGGTCGTAAAAAAAGGATCAAAAATGCGATCGAGGTGCTCGTCATCGATACCCGTTCCCGTATCCTTGAATGTGAATCGTGCGTAGCGGCCTGGCAAGGCACTGTTTGACTTGAGCAACATGGAGGCAATCATTGCCTGATCCAGATGAAGTTCATCAAGCCGCAGGGTAATCTTACCGCCATTGGGCATGGCATCCTTGGCATTCAAACAGAGATTGACAAGCAACTGGTCGAGCTCCGTTGAGTTGCATTCAATACTGCACGCACAGGCCTCATAATGGCAGTCCATGGAAATGTTGGACGGCATGCTTAACTTGATCAGCTCAGCGGAATCATCGATGATCGAGTGGGCTCGCGTTGGCTTCTTTTCACCCTTGGTTCCCTTGACATAACTGAGAAGTTGACGGACCATTTTTGCAGCCCGGTCGGAGGATTGTTGAATGCTCTGAACAAGTTCCTTGGGCTCCACGTTGGCAAGGGAAAGCATTTCAGCCGACATCGTGATGGGGGTAAGTGTATTGTTGAGATCATGTGCAAGACCACCCACCATGGTTCCCATGCTCTCGAGCCGCTGGGCCCGGGCCTTCATCTTGTGCGACCTGTCAACCAACAAGGATTGAAGGATCATTTTCCGTACCGTCCTTATTCGATAGAATTGCACAATAAGCGTAAGGATGGTTGAAATCACCATTGCTAGAAGAAAATGCAAAAAATCCTCATTCGCAGGGAAACGACTCGCGAGGCTGCACCATGAAACAAAAATAAATGCCGTGAAAATGGTCAGGCACTTGAAGCAATTGAAAAAAAGACCTGATGCAAGCACCAGCAAAACGAAGTTGGTCGTTTCACGCAAGTCTGGCTGCATATGGGAATGGAGCAGAGCGTTGATTAGGCAGATGAGTCCCATGATCATGACGACAGCTTGAGACACCTTGGAAAGCAATAAACCCTTACGTGCGATTATGTTGATGACAAAAAATAAAGCCGATGAAACAACCGCAGAGCTCATCATCACCCATCGCATGTTACCCTCCAGGACGAAAAAATGTAGGGCTAAATACACCAGGTAAACCCATGAAAGAGCAAGACTCGTGTAGGAAATACCTGATAGCTGCAGTCGATGGTCTTCATTATTGATAGCCGTGCGGCATTCCGAGGAAAAGCACCAGGGGTCAGCCTCGTCAGTTTCAATCAAGGAAGGGGAAGATTGAGTTGAATGGACTGTATTCATTCGATGCCTGTCGATGAGCTCAAGGCGGAAAATTTTGGTTTTGAACCGACCCCTTGTCAACACAACATTATCATGCACCCAATCACAAGCTAAAAAATTCATCACCCCCGAGCTTGGCCTCCAGGAAAATCAAAAGAGGCTGTCGAGCTCTTCATACAACCTTCAGGAGCTACTCTCAACGCCCCCTGGCATAGATCGACTCGATTTCTTCCGCCAACAACAGGTCTTTTGAAGTCACCTGATTACCTGCATCGTGCGTGGTCAGGCTAAGTTCAATACGATTATAGACGTTGAATAGCTCAGGATGATGATTGGCCTTCTCGCATGCGAACGCCATCTCGGTGATAAAACTGATGGCCTCCGTAAAACTCGAAAATTGATACTGCCGCGTTACCTTGTCTCCAAGGAACGTCCAGCCTGTCAATCGAGCCAAGGCCTGGTGGATTTTATCTGGACTCAATGCTTCACTCATGGACTGCATACTAAAGACAAGTCAACCGAGATGTCGAACAAAGGGTGTAAGGGCCAGAGCTTGAGGGAACCAAATGCCGTGGTGATCAGGTCCATCGTAAAACAGGGGTAATTCTATGGCAATGGGTTTGAGAAGGCATATCAGGACATGGACAACCGACAAGAGTAACCGAAAGCTGAAACAAACTCGATACGAGAGTCACAGCGAATGGGGTGCAAGTAAAACACGGACGCTCATTGGCCCAGTGGCCTCAATGAACTAATGCGGAGTGATGAGGGTGATGGTTTTACGACAACAGTCCAGAGTCCACCACCGAGGAAGGGAAGTCATAACGATCCATCTCAGTTTCAATCCATCGATTTGCGTGGTTATGGATTTTGGAAATGATGGAGAACTTGGGGCAGCCGGTGATGCATCAAGTTAGCAATGGGATCATTATCTCCTCCGGCATCAAGAATCTTTGAAACCACTCCTGGAACCTCCAAGATAAAGGTCGCAAATACCGCGAAAAATGACATCCTTGCCCCATCAATCCCAGCAAAACAATCAATCGCAGGACCTTTCTGCGTGGGATGGGGGGGACCGTGGTCGGTCTGCCACATCTCCATGCCATCGACACACCTTCTCTCCAGAAGCCACCGATGCGCATGATATTTGTGGGCACGCATTTTGGATTCGTACCATCCCTTTTCTTTCCAAAGCAGGCTGGACGGGATTACGTGACTCCTGAGTTGATTCAGCCACTCGAGCAACATCGCTCCAAGTTCACCATGATCTCGCGACTGGACCACGGCAGGGAAGCCATAGGGGGCCATGGAGGAGTGCATGCCTTCCTGAGTGGTATCCTCTCCAAAAATTGCCGAGGATTTGAGGAAAAAAATGTGACTGTAGACCAAAAGGCGGCAGCACATGTTGGAACGGCCACCCGGTTTGCATCCCTGCAGATTGCCACCGGTCGCGATCAAGGAAGTGCCCTTTCGTGGAACCGTTCGGGCGTGGCCATGCCCTCGATAAGCAGTCTATCCCGATTATTTGGCATGCTGTTTCGTGCAGAAGGACCGGAGGGCAGGAGACAAGTGCAGCAGGCTCACCAGGAAAAGCGCAGTATTTT
>JAAZXX010000749.1 GCA_014239995.1 Verrucomicrobiia bacterium | reverse complement strand
GCCGATATCGGGTGGTCCACCAGAAATCTCCGGAGGCCTCAAAGACCATCGCTTCCGTCAAGGTCATCGACGCATCGGGATCACCTTCCTGAGTCCATTGCTCAAGGTCACGACCCAGGGCATCCATGATCTGCCTGTCCGCCTGGCGACTACCAGACAAGGCGCGCCATCGACTGTCGAGGCGTCTGAACCGGACCCAAGTGCGAAGCTCGGCATCATCCGGATCGTCCATCGCCTGATAAGCCTCGTAGGCCAACTGATAGGAACCTTCCTTGAAAAGCCTTTCCGCCGCCGCAAAGGCGGGTGTTTGACCGGGTTCCTGCGCAGAGAGGGTCTGTCGGAGGAAAAGGCAACACAGGATCATCCAGAATGAGCTTCTCATGTTGTCAAGCATAGCATTATAGACACCAACACGTCTTTGTTTATTAGAAAAAATCCACATTGATTCCTGGATGGCATCCGGCCATGCTGACATATGCCCTTCACAACGCGCCTGCTCATGGCATGGAACCCTGTACGTGCTGGCACGGCTTGCTGCATGGCACTGCTCCTGCTTCATCCCGTGCTCGCGGCTGAACCGGATGTTTCCGTGTCCCCCATTCCAATGACCGGCAGGATTGCGGGTTACCGAGGGATCTGGTTTGACCTCGGACAGACATCAGAATACGGGTCCAAATACTCGGGCGGGCTGGGAACCTACACGGCCAAACACTGTCCATTGGCCATCTATTCAAAGAAGGCTAACAAGACTTTTTTTGTCTTTGGGGGCACACCCAAAGCATCGGAACGTCGCTTGCTGGCCATGATTGGCTACTACGATCACGCCACCGGAAAAGTACCTCAGCCCCACATTGTGCACGATAAATTGAAGGTCAATGATCCCCACGACAATCCATCGCTGGCCATGGATTCGGAGGGCCATCTATGGGTCTTTGTCAGCGGCAGAGGCAGGCAGCGTCCCGGGTTCAAGTATAGAAGCAAGCTTCCCTACGATATTGGAGCGTTCGAACAGATCAGCGAAGAAGAATTCACCTATCCACAGCCCTGGTGGATCAATGAGAAAGGCTGCCTGCACCTGTTCACAAAATATACCCGGGGCCGCGAACTTTACTGGAACCGCAGCAAGAAGGGAAAAACCTGGACCAAGGATCGGAAACTCGCGGGCATGGGTGGACATTACCAAGTCAGCCGACGGATCGGGTCCCGCGTCATGACTGCTTTCAACTACCATCCCAATGGCAATGTGGATCTTCGCACCAACCTGTATTTCCTGGAAACATCCAAGCTCGGGGATACCTGGACAAGCGCGGATGGTGAAGCGATTCATCCTCCCCTGACCCAAACGGCCAACCCAGCGCTGGTTCATGATTACCTCAGCGAAAGCCGCCTGGTCTACCTGAAGGACATCAACGTGGATGCCAAGGGAAACCCTGTCATCCTCTACATTACCAGTGATCACCACCAACCTGGGCCACATGCCAGACCACGTTACTGGATGACAGCGCATTGGGATGGAAAGGCCTGGGAGTGCAAACGCATCACCCAAGCGTGGCACAACTACGACATGGGATCTCTATACATAGAACCGGAGGGGACTTGGCGGTTGATCGCCCCCATCGAACCTGGACCCCAACGCCATGGAACCGGGGGAGAGATGGCCATGTGGATCCGTCCCGCAGATGGCGGGCATTGGCACTGGTTGAGGGCCCTCACACAGGGAAGTGTTCGCAACCATGGCTATGCTCGTCGCCCCGTGGATGCGCATCCAGACTTTTACGCCTTCTGGGCCGATGGCAATCCCGACGATCCCAGCCTCTCACTCCTATACTTCACCAACCGGGAGGGAACCGCTCTGTGGCAGTTACCCAATGTCATGAAGGGACCCCTGGAGTCACCAATACGTTTGTTCTGAATGATTTATCTTCAAAGTTCCTCATACCTTATCTGGACAGCATACGCGCCCTGATTCCCGGGAGGATCCACAAAGACAGATGCAAGGAGCCCCTCTCCGGTCAATACGGTTTCCCCGATTACCCCGAACTCGTTCAAGGCAAAAGAAACCCGTTCCCAGGCCCCAGATAAATCTGCCTTGTAAACCACCTGATAATCCACCTTGCGTCTTGCTGGAAAATCAATACGCATGAGCCTGGAAGGCCCGGACGCCAGGACCTTACTTGTAATACTGAAGCGAAGCCGGGGAAC
>JAAZXX010000748.1 GCA_014239995.1 Verrucomicrobiia bacterium | reverse complement strand
ACCAACTTAACCGGTGGCTGGATGCTGGGCCGTGATGCGCTAAAACAAAGTGACGTCGCCATTACCCGTCGTCTTTTGCTGCTCAGTGATGGTCTATTGAATAACGGCGTTACGGAGCCTGAGATGGTTTCGTCCATTATCTGCTCGGGGCTTGAAGACGACAAGATTCGTACGTCCACCCTCGGGTTTGGTAATCATTACGATGAGGACCTCCTGTCAGATCTGGCCAATAAAACTAACGGTCAGTTTTATGACGCCAACAATGCCGACAAGTTGCCGGCGATCTTTGAGTCGGAACTGGACGGGTTGCAGAAGATCAGCGCGCAGAATATTCGGGTTCGAATCAAGCCGCTGGATTTCTGCGACAATCTGCAGGCATTGGGTACGCAACCGACGGTGACGTTGCCGGACGGACGAATCGAGTTTGCTCTGGGCGATCTGGTCAGTGAAGAGGAACAGGTGGTGTGCTGGTCAATGGACGGGCTGCCGATTCCGCTAGTGAACGGCAAACCGGTGGTATCGTTGGAGGGTGAAGAACTGCTGGATGTGGAGGTGCTCTACGACGAAATCCGTGAGGACGGGATTGGTTCAGAGACTTTCCATCAGGTCATCCGCGTGAAGGCCACGCAGGATCCGGCGGAAGTGAAGCCCAACGGCGAAGTCATCACCTGGACCAGCATCCAGCAATCGGGCAAGACGCTGGCCGAGGCAACCCAATTGATGGACAAAAGCGACATTGATGGGGCGTTAGACTTGCTGAACTCTTCTATCAAACGTTTGCAGTCACTGGAAGGGGTTGAAGGATTGGAAGATGCGATTGATCCGCTACTCAGACTACATGCGACCATTGAACGCGGCTTGTACAATCGCGGAACCCGCAAGCGGACAGTCTTCGAGTCACGCGAGGCATACTACATGAAGAGCGGCTCCCACTGGAGCTCGGATGCCCCGATCCCGAAGTATAAAACATCACGCCGCACCATCAATGATCCCGAGGGTGACCAGCAAAGTAGCCCATCCTCGAAAACAAAAACTGATCAACAGTAGCCATGCCTTGGCCATCGGCGGGACCCCAAGCTTATTGAGCTTGGACCCGCCGATGAACCTTGGTTTGCCGACTAATCTTCATGGTTTCGCGCGCTCATGAATTTACCCAGAGCGGGTCATTCAGGAGTGCTCGACCTCGTCGGGGGAATCGATCAAAGGGCTTTGCGATCCTACGGTCCACCCTTCCGAGTAAATCGGATCGTCCGGCCCCGCCTCCACTATTCTAACTTTGTGTCCTTTTGGTGTCGTGATAATCCTCACCTTTGGGTCGTGTTTCTCAGTTGATAGCTTATTTCTGTTGTTCTGCTGTTTATCTGATTTAGCCATTTTGATTTTCCTTTCTTTTCTGTTGTTTTATTCCTGACGGATCGGTCTCCATCATCACTTATGTTTTCTCAATAGTTGCCGGAAGCTTCGTTTGCTCCATTAAGGGGGGGGGGGGATTACTCATCTTCTTCACAATAAAGATTTTCTGCCGCCCATTCTTGAAAGACATGAGCGTAATGAGTTTCGAGTTCGGGGTAGATTTCCGACGTTATCGTGGTGAACCCAGAGAGTTCATCCCGGGACATTTCTTCTGCGTTGCTGTTGTTGGAACTGAGCGCCAGTCCGCTGTAACAACCACCCTCTTCATCTGTGTTGTCGATGAAGTCGATCAATTCTGACAACGTGAAGGGATCGTAACCCTCTTCATCAGCAAGATTGAACTTGGTGTCATATTCATCCACGACTGAATATTGGATATACCCCCCTGATGCCCGGGCTCGAATGCTGATAACATCGAAGGTGGTCGAGGAAAGGTCGATGCGGGCAATTTCCGTTTCACCGTCCTCCAAGTCTGAAAGGTACTCGCCTCCCATGAAACTCGGATGGATTCGCCCCAGGGCTTCTCTTTCTTGCTCGGACAGTTTCGGCTCAAGCAGTTTTTCATCGAGAACATCAAAATCGCCGGATGCCCAGCATGCCTTGATCATTTTCCGCCGTGCGGCACCCTTGACATCTCGAAGCAACGCCTGAAGGACGTCCTTATCGATCCAGTAGCTCACAGGCCGGAATCTATAATTAATTTTGGGATTCCATTAAAATCAACAGCTTGTTTAACGCCATTATAAATCAAATCGGCCTCTTTATCCCCATCAATTATATTAATACGAAT
>JAAZXX010000747.1 GCA_014239995.1 Verrucomicrobiia bacterium | reverse complement strand
AGCGATCCGATGGGTGCGAGTTCCTCGCCTGCAATGGCTTTTGTAATGGCACCGGTGGTAAAGACATGGATGATGGCGCTTTTTTCCACCTCATCCTGGATCAGGGCGACCGTGCCGGGGCTGTCAATGGCAGGGGAGGTGTTGGGCATGCAGACCACGGTGGTAAACCCGCCCCTTGCGGCAGCCTTCGTGCCGGTCTCAATCGTTTCCTTGGCGCTTTGACCAGGCTCCCGCAGGTGTACGTGTATATCGATCAATCCAGGGCAGACTATCGCACCTCGGGCATCCACCTGTCTGGCTTCGCCGGGTGCCTTGGTCTCAGCCTCTTTTCCCAGGGCAGCCACCTTCCCTCCGAGAATCAGGAGGGACTGGTGGGAGTCAACCTCATTGGCGGGATCAATGACGCGGCCATTCTTGATGAGCAAATCGTTCATGCACCCAAAAGATAATCACCGGGGAATTGACAAGGCAAGCTTCCTTGCTAAAGTCTCGATCTGCGTTGCGGGTGTAGCTTAGTGGTAAAGCTCCAGCCTTCCAAGCTGGCTACGAGGGTTCGATTCCCTTCACCCGCTCCATTTTATTTCGCAGTTGAATGTCATCGAACCCTGCGGCTTAGATGGGCCTCCCGGCCCCGCGATGATGTTTCCCTGCAAACCAAGACATGCGCTTTCGCACAAGCGGTCTCTTCACTCGCGCCACTCTTTCTCCTTCAGTAACTTACGATTATTTCAGGCCTCCAAAACTTAAAAGTAGGAATGGATTGTGCCAACACCCAGTGCTTCGGCATTAAAGTCACTGGTATTCCTGAATTTGATATAATTGAGAGATCAGAATAGCGATGGAGCCAACAGTTAGTATGATCGAAGTGTTCTTGAAATCAGTGGGTCTGCACCAAAGTTTGGGGATTTCGAATGTTCGTTCATGTTTCAATTGCGTCATCCACACTGTGCGCTGACCCGTGATCGGTCGTTTTCATAGTTTCTAAATCCATACGCTCACCTCTGGATGAGTTTCATCTTTCGATGGTATCCCTCGGTGATCCCATTACTCCTGGCAAAGCGCCACATCCGCACGATCTCTTCCATCCATGATGTCGGCATTTCTGCGATCATGGCTTCCAGGAAAGTCCTGAAGAGCAAAAAAAGCAGATTGCCAAATTAGCCACTGAGAAATTTGGGAGCGGGTTTGATTTTGGTGAAAATATTCGGTGAATTCGTCACCGTGCGATGGACCAGGAAAGATCGTTATAAACGCATCCTTGGCCAGGTGTATTCTCAGGATGCATGGGGCAAGCGAGAGAAGATTCAAGGGGGGCTGCTCTCGCAGCACGAGAACAGTCATCCGATCAGGCTTGCAGCGACGATAAAGCAAGGAACACGCATTACTTGCGCCTGAGATTGAACGTCCACCCGTCCTCTGCCAAGCTATTTGAATGACCCGAGGATTTGGTATGAAGGAATGGCTTGTTGGAGTCTGCATGACTTGTCTGCTAGGTCCTTTGGGGCATGCGACGATTCAAGGTGCGGCGTCACTCATCGACTTGAGTGATCGGGCTCAGATTGAGAAACGTCGGCCGATCCTGATTGCTCATCGAGGCGGGGTTGTTCGGGATGATTCGCCGGAGTGTTCCCTGCTTGCGATCCGCCTTGCGGCTGCGGACGGATACGCGATGGTGGAGCTGGATGTGCAGCGAAGTTGCGATGAGGTTCCGATTGTTTTTCACGACGATACACTGACGGAGGCTTGTGGCATTGATGGGACCATTGAGGGCCATTCTGCGGTTGATCTGGTGAAGATTCACTACACAGCCTCGAATCAAAAGATTGTGACACTGGATTCAGCGCTGTCGCTTTGTAGTGAGTTGAAGCTAGGTGTGATGCTGGATCTCAAGGCGGGTCTCGACGATAAGCAATTTCTTCGAAAGATCGATGAGATGATTGCTGGCCATAAGTTGGCTCAAGCGACGGTTACCCTGGCCCGAACAACAACGGCTCGCGAGGAGCTGAGCCATGTCATGTTCAAGCCCAGCAAGGATCAGCTGGCCCGCTTTCGTAACGGGGAGAAAGTCGATTTGCGGGGGACGTTTTGGTTTGGCTTGGCGAGTGACCTGGCAAGTGCCGACGTCGTTCGTCTTCAAAACAGCGGGGCCTTGGTCTTTCCGGCAATCAACACATTCAGATATCCGAATGATCCGCATCAGAATCAGG
>JAAZXX010000746.1 GCA_014239995.1 Verrucomicrobiia bacterium | reverse complement strand
GACAGGAATCATTGCCTCCGGGGAAATGAGCACCTGGCGGGATCCCTCTCCCTTGACCGAACAACAATTCTATCGGGTGCGAAGGGACAACACACCGACAGCCCAGGTGATGGCACCTTGGGAATTTGTCACATCATCCGGCGAGATGCAAAAAGGTTGGGAACTTTTTTCATATGACAGCAACAGTGAAGTGGCCCCCTTTCTCTTGCGCCGCCGTAACACTGATAATTGGGACAAGAATCAAAAGTGGGAATTCAACTCGTCATCTGGAAAGATTCCAAAGGGTTGGGAGCCCTATGCATACGACAGCAATGATAAGTTTGATCCTTTCCTCCTGCGTCGTCTCACTTCTGGCGATTGGGACGAGAATCAAGAGTGGGAAATCGACAGGTCATCCGAGGAAATCCCCGAGGGTTGGAAACCCTTTTCGCATGACGACACCGATGCATTTGCCCCGTTCCTCGTGTGCCGCCGGACTGCTGGCAATTGGGACAGCAATCAGAAGTGGGAGATCAACGCATCATCCGGAGAAATCCCTGAGGATTGGGAACCTTTTGCATATGACAGCAACAATGAAGCGAACCCCATTCTTTTGCGCCGCCAGATCCAATAAAGCGGCAAAAAGATGAATCGGGGGGCTTGACTCCGTTTTATTTGCACCCTTCGCCATGGCGATTCGACGGCATGGAGGTGCTCTCTGAGGCAGCTCCCACAGAGAAGCAGAGCGGCCTGCGTTGGCCCCTGGGCTCAATGCTGCTGTGGAAGGAAAGGATGACCTGGGCCGTTTCCAGTCATCGCCCATTCAGCGATTCCACTCCCGATCACTTGCTTTTTTACAGCGCCATAGCCAAACCCACAAAGGACCTAGCACTGCAAAACGCAAGGAAAGCTTCCAGTGCATGCCACCCGCGATGGTCATGATCAGAAACGACGCGACATAAGTCCAAATAAAGGTCAATACCCACCTGAATAGCATTTGAACTATGCTTTCTTCCTGCGGGGTTTTTGCCAGGTTCACTCCAACACAGGCGTGATGCAGCCAGTGTCCTTTGGCGTTTTCCCACCAAGAGGACCCATCGCAGTCCCTGCCACATAGGATGCAGTTCTTTTCCATAGCTACTCTCTAATGGCGCCACAAAGGGTCCTCTTCTGAGCATGCACCCTTACTTGCATAATGTTCCGTATGTTTCAGTAAACATGGGTTATTGCATAACAGGAACAACCCGCAAACTAAGTCAAGCTGGCGCCTTCGGAAGCATGAGTGGCCAGACCGCAGGCCTGCTCTCGGATATAATCAAAATAATTGTTAACCAGTTACAAAATATGTTCTCGATTATAATGGGCGAGATCATTCATTTAATGAATATTTTATGTAAGTTTCCATGGAAGATCAAAATAACATTTATTGCACTCATTGTGGAGAATCCAACAAGCCAAACCTGGATCGATGTGAAAAATGCAATACTCCTTTGCAACAAAACACAAAGGACACGTTGGAGACTCCAATCCTCTGGTGCGTACCCTATAAAAATAAAAAGGCCCTGATTTCCTACTATGTGGGGATTGTTGCTCTTTTTCCTGTTATAGGTCTTCCCCTGGCCGTTGCTTCCATAATACTCGGCAGAAAGGGAACCCAACATGCAAAACAATTCCCAGAAAAAGGGGGCAAGGTGCATGCCTGGATTGGCATCATACTCGGAGCCGTCTCCATGATATACAACGTCCCTTTGAGTATTCTCATTATAAAAGGTATTTTATCAAATTGATCCAGTCAGCCTGAACTTTATGTACTGTCCAGGCTGTGGAGATAAATCGAACGATGTAGAACTCAATTGCTCTTCCTGCGGGGAGGCACTCCCCATTCAACCCAAAAATTATTTACCCCAGTCCATTTTTATAACGGCATGCTGCTGCCTGCCATTTGGCATTGTTGCCATCATTTATGCAGCACAGGTGAACGGTAAAGCGATGGCGGGAGATTTGGTTGGTGCCATCGAATCATCCAGGAAAGCCAAATGGTGGTGCTATTGGGGGTCAGGGTTAGGTTTGATCATCCAAATCCTGTTTGTGATTGCGAAGGCCAGTGCCCTGGAAAATTCTTAAACGTGCCTAGCATGCTGAGCAAGCGATGGATGGTGGGCAGTATTTGCGTGACGGCATTTTGCGGTTTTTGGTTACTCAAACAAATCAATCCAACGTCCACGACATTTTTCC
>JAAZXX010000745.1 GCA_014239995.1 Verrucomicrobiia bacterium | reverse complement strand
AAAGCCATTGTGGAGGCACACGGTGGCAGCGTCGAGGTAAGCAGCGATCCAGGAAAAGGATCCAAGTTCACGGCCTCATTTCAGGCAAGCGACCCAAAGTCCTGATCAATCCTCACGTCTGTTGTTCTACAAATGATGCAAACTGAACAAAACAGGATGCCCTGCCCTCAGGGGTTGACCACGTTTTGTGGGTTTCCATCAAGATAACCCCTGATATTTTCCACCGCTGTGTGCAGTAGCCTTGAGCGAGCTGCCTTGGTGGCCCAGGCAATATGGGGAGTGATGTAGCAGTTGGGGGCCTGGTAAAGCAGACTTTCGGACTTTGGAGGTTCCAACTCGACAACATCGATGCCTGCCCCTGCAATTTCACCTGCCATGAGGGCATCCGCCAATGCCCGTTCATCGACCAGTGGCCCGCGACTCGTATTGATCAGGAACGCGGTGGATTTCATGGCGGCCAACCGTGAGCCATTCATGAGAAACTGGGTTTCAGTGGTCAATGGGCAATGCAGGCTGAGCACGTCTGCCTCCCGTATGACCTCATCAAGGGAAGCAAAGGTAACCCCTGGATGTTTGGATGCATCCGTTGAATCTCGTTGGACGGCAACGATGCGCATGCCGAAAGAACGTGCCATGTTGGCAACTTCCTGACCAATGCGGCCATAGCCAACGATGCCCATGCAAAGTCCATCGAGTTCCAGTAAAGGGTGTTGCCAGTAGCAAAAGTCAGGGCATCGGATCCAATCCCCTCCCTTGACGGACTCTGAATGGCTCCCAACCCTTTGCGCCAGTTCCAGCAGGAGGGCCATGGTCATCTGTGCCACTGACTTGGTTCCGTAGTTGGGAATATTGGTGACGGTGATTCCGAGAGTGCTGGCTGTCATCACATCGACAATGTTGAAACCCGTGGCCAAGACTCCAACATATTTCAGGTCAGGAAGGTTCTTCAATGCCTCTACTGGCAAGGGAGTCTTGTTCGTGAGCAGAATCTCTGCTTTTCTGGCACGATCCACAACGTCCTCGGTGGGGGTGCGATCATGAATTTCACATTTTCCAACCAGTTGTTCAAGGGGATCCCAGCTTAGATCCCCCGGATTCAGGGTATACCCGTCCAGCACGACTGTTTGCTTACTCATCGGCCCCCCATACTAAACAAGCTGGCAGATACCTTACAATGCTAAGAATCATGGAAGCCCCTGAGTCTTTTGACTACCAGTCCAGTGTGTCGGGCAGTGTGTTGAGAGACTCACATCCATGATCCATCACGGCAACCATGTCCTCGCTGCGGACTCCTCCCCATAGATGGCAATACAAGCCTGGCTCGATGGTGATCACATCACCCGCCAACAGTTTCGGTCCTTTAAAATCAAGCAAAGGTGGTTCATGTACTTCCAACCCGATACCATGCCCGGTGCCGTGGGGCATCGAGGGCTTGTCACAGGAGTCATGGGCGTCTGCAAGGCCGTATGAAAAACCAGATGACTCGATAACACGCAGCGTTTCCCGGTGAACAGATTCCCCTGTCTCACCGGCCTTTGTTGCCTTGATGGCCGCCTGCTTTGCCTGAACAACCGTGTTATAGGCTTTCTCCACGATAGGGGAAGGACTCCCATGAACAGCCGTGCGAGTACAGTCCCCGTGATAATGGTTGGACTGGTTGCAGGGGAAAATATCGATAATCACCGGCGATTCCGTTATCAGTGGGCCCGTGCCCAGGGCATGGCAATCCGCTGCTTGAGGTCCACAGGCAACAATACTCCCAGGGTTGGAATAGCCCAGATCAAGCAACCAGTGATCGATGCAGCGTCGGAGATACTCGGAGGTCAGTGGTTCTCCGTTTGTCTGGAGGATTCCCTCCTTATCTGGCGTGGAAGCACAGACCATGCGACAGGCCTTAAGCATGACCGCCTCGGTTGCGCTTTGGGCCTCTTTGAGTGCCTGTATTTCCTTGCTGGATTTTTTACGCCGTTCGATCACCCCCATCTCGGGGTCGTATTCGACTTGAATCCCGGCTGATTTCAGGGCTTCAACATAGATCAAAGACAAGCTTCGATCTGAGCGTACTCTATCGATATCATGGCGACACATGCACTCGGCGATAGCTTGTGCCGTGGCCGTTTCTCGATCCCCTGAGAGTCCTTCTTTTGGGGGGAAGTCAGCCGGACAATTGACAAAATCAACGTGTGCATCCTTCCTGGCCCGTTGCATCTCGATATC
>JAAZXX010000744.1 GCA_014239995.1 Verrucomicrobiia bacterium | reverse complement strand
GTTTGTGTGTTGTGCAGTAGCGCAGAAGTACAGGGTGCAGTGTGAAGGGGTGTAGTTGCAGGTGCAGCGTTCAGTTGTTCAGACGAAGTACGTCCTTTGGATGTCTTAAAATTGACGTCTTCGGGCAGTACAATGTCCCCAAGGCATATGTTGATCGGTTTCTGTTCGTTCGATGTGTAGGGCATTCCCTGCTCGTGAATCCCATGGATGACCGTGAAGGCGCCTGTGCTACGCCATTCAGCCCATATTGAGCTGCCTCGCTTCAAGCGGGTCAGCGGAGGATAGTTGCCCCGCATCTTGAACCATAGATTGGCGCCCCTGGCCGCAGAGGTGGTCAGGGTGTCTTTCAAGGCGGGGTTGAGAGCCAGAAACTCCTTCAGTGCCTTGGCCTCATCGAAATCGATTGAGATTAGGCCGGAAGACGGTTCCCCTTGTACTACTGCGATGTTCGTTTCGTCGTCGTAAAGCTCAAGCAGATCCTTCGTCAGGCATTTGGCGTATTCCAATCCACGCCAATATCGGTATTTGGGCTTTTTGGAGCGGTGAACGGGTATCACCACCGCCCCCAGCGCCTCAGCTATCTCATGAGCTTTTAAGGCGTTTGGGTGAAGCATGATAATTGTTGGATGAGATCCCGCGCATCGGCTTCAGAGAGGCAAAGCTCAACCTCGCATTTGAGCAGGGATGAGAATCGCACCTTGATCGTGCCTCCGCCTTGCTCAATGGAGATGGAGTTCAGCGTGACGTCAGCCTGGATCGGCTCCTCGTCCGAAACGCCCACATCAACCCTAAGTCGTGAAAGAGGACTCACGGTTCGAGTGGCTTGGTGTCCTCAAGGAAGCGAACCAGTTCGGTATGGGGGTAAAGCGGCCGCCTGATGGCTCTGGAAGGCCGAATCAACCCTCGCTTAGCCAAGCGGTCGAGCGTGATTGCATTGATGCCCAGAAGCTTAGCTGCCTCTGTGCGTGTGTATGCCAGCTTGTGAGCGCTGGCATCCTCATGTGTTTTTCCGGAACGATTTGCGTTCATTCCGGACTACATGGGCTAGGGCTTGGGCTAAATCAAATTATCTTAAGTGGAGTGACCCTTAAGATAATTTTTCAAGCTGAAGTACTCTCGAAATTTGAACAATGCCTGGCCTTGGCGGGCTAGTTTTCGATCAGGCGGTTCAGCTTGGCCGAAGAATTTATGGGCTAAATTTGATGGGTGGTCGGCCAATCCTTTTCCTTTGTAGATCAAGTTTACCATTTGCTCTAATTTCATGGATTTTTCCCAATCCCTTGGTCGAATTGGGAGTGCACGCTGGGACTGGATGATGGGCTTGTTGTCGTTATCCAAACACCATTTTACGCTGCGTTTGATGTGGGTGGCCATATCGCGAAGTTTTATCAGTTGATCTCTAGTCAACTGCTTAGAGGCCAGATAACCGCTCAAATCGAGAATGGGACTATCAAGGTGTTCAGCAACCACCTCTAGAAGTTGCTCTTTGTCTTCAGCGTTCTTGTTTGTCTGAAAATATTGTCTTGGAAAGTGCGTCATGAGCAGACAGAGAAAATTTCTGTGAATGGGCTTAATTACCATTTGGCCCCAAACTGAATAGGGGAAACCAAACACCATGCCATAGTGTTTTAAGAGATAGTCAGATACTCTCTTTTCCAATTCGTTATCATCAATCTCTAGATGATGTAGTTTCCAGAAATTAGGATCTGCATAGATTAACCGGATATTGTTATGGCATTGATTATGGATAATCGTTTTGCCTGGGTAATCTTCAGGAAATTTTAAATGCAGGCATTCCCGGTCGAATGGTCGCTTGCCCCAAGTTACATTTGAGTTGGCAATGACAGTAAGTTGAAGTGTGTAGGCTTCAAAAACACTCATGGGTTCTTCGTCCTCCATTAATTTGGATATTCCAATGTACGCTTTGGTGTAAGGATCATCGTGAAGCAGCTCTTCTAAAGAGTCTTTAGCTTTGTACAGTTTTTCCAGGAGTAGTTTGGACCAATATTCGACTTGGGACTTTAATTCATGCTCGTTTTTGTAAGGGGATAGTTCGTCGAGTTCACTGATATACTTATCCGATGATATAATTTTACGGGTAGTTTCGAGATCTGTTGCTAGTTCTTCAAAATCCATTTCTAGTGTCATGTTATTAAGCGGTTTTATCTGAAATGTTTACGACGTTCTTCGGTTCAACTTCGTCGGCGCCTTGAGTCAT
>JAAZXX010000743.1 GCA_014239995.1 Verrucomicrobiia bacterium | reverse complement strand
CTGGTGCTGGCACCGCTAACTCATAGATCTGGCCTTTGTAGTGCAAGCTCGCCGAACGTTCGATCACGGCCGAGGTCCCGGTGAACCCTTCCTTACCGAGTTGTGCTAGCGCGTCGTTGGCTAGGCCGTCCCAGGCTGCGGTCATCTCCTCTGGATTAGCTTGTGAGAGTAATCGGCAGAAGGCCCGGCGATCGTCGAGGAATACGACGCTACTTGCCTGGTTCCACCAGGCGGGAAAGCTTCGCTGGACCGTTTCGGAAACATCGTGATCGATCTTTGATCTAGACGCTGTTCCGGTGGACACCGCGCCAAACGACCAGCTTAGTTCCGACACCAGGCCGGCTGCTTTCCTGGACCGTGACGGGGTATTGAACGAGGATATCGGTTACGCGCACCGACCGGACCAGATCCGTTGGGTACCCGGAGCAATGGATGCGGTGAAACTGCTAAATCAAAAGGGTTATCATGTCTTTATCGTGACCAATCAAGCTGGGATTTCCCGTGGTTTATATACAGAGCGACATGTCGATACACTGCACACCTGGATGAATGACGAGCTTAAAAAACATGGCGCGAAAATCAATGATTTCAGATTCAGTCCCTTCCATCCAGACTTCGATGACGGACGCTTCTCGCACCTTTCCCATTGGCGAAAACCCGCGCCTGGAATGCTCACCGACCTTATGCGCGTTTGGCCCGTGCAAACAGATATGTCATTTATGATTGGAGATCGCGGTTCCGACGTTCAGGCCGCCCAGGCCGCGGGTATTCAAGGCTTTCTTTTCGAAAGTGGAAGCCTCCTCGATCGAATTACTAATATCCTCTGGAACTTAGAAAAATGTTAAAAAATTTACTTGTATTGATCTAACAAATATTTTTATCTGGATATTTATCAGATTCTCTTTGAGAAGTTTCTATTATAGCGTTTAAAATTAACCTCATCAAAGTAACATTTTTAAAGTGATTTAAATTTTGGGATAGAATTTCAGGAAAATTCTATCAAACCGATCGTAGCGGTATTAAAGCAAGCTAAACTTGAATTATCGGTCGCCGATTTTTCCCATTAGATCGGAATCAAAGAGCAGGCTTTTACTGATGATAATAGCAATACGGGTACTTGGGATCAGACCAAGTACCGAGTTGAAGCGAGTGATGGAAGAGAACGCACGGCTGAAGAAACGCGTAGCTGACTCGAGGCTGAACAAGACGATTTTCAAAATGTCTTGTCAGAAAATCTCCCCAACCAGTTTTTATAAAAAGAGGTCTGGATTACGTGGTCGCTTATCACGGCTCCACGCCGACCCATACGAGGGAACTCCGCCACGCGGATCAGCTGCGGCAATCGGCGGATCCATGTTCTGCGCAAGCGGGAAAGCTGAGAGATCCGTCGTAACGTGGTCTAAAAGCTTATCGAAAAAAGAGCCGTTGCTGAGGACCAAACGTCACCGCCGGCGCAAAATTGGTGTGCAACGAAGGTCCGTTTTAAACAACCCGCTCCCAACGCTCCCTGGGGCCTAGACGTGACTGCAGATTGGCTGGCGAATGGATCTTGGTTCAACCTCCTGAAAGTCATCGGTGTCTTCACTTACCAGACCTTGGCCATAGAGGTTGATTAAAGATAGCGCGACTTTGGCTCCTGGACCATCCGATCTGCTTTCATGGCTCTAGAATCGACTTCTCTAGGTCCAACAAGCTGACGGACAATGCCCATATTGAGACATTTAATGTGTTCTTGCGGCTCCGACATTTAAAAGCTAACTGGATTCTCTAGCCTTGGAAGCGTCTGAGATCAAATTGATGCCTGGAAGCGGAATTTCACCGAAAAATAGGCATACATGGCTCTGGGAAACCTTACTCCTCTGGAATATGCTTTCCAGGCAATGGAATGTCCCTTGGCCCAAAGGTCAAAAATAGCTGAAAACTAAACCCAAGGACCTGGGCCATTGTTCCCAAGCGCGCCATAATCGCCTAATTCAAACATAACAGGTGGAACACTTAATCGAGGCCGATAATAAGTACCAGGAGGCTATATTTATCATGCCCTTGCATGAGCGCTATCTTGAGCTACTGGACGCCATCGGCGGCCAACGCATCGCGGTGATAGGTGATGTGATGCTCGATCGATCGGTGTTCGGGTCCGTCGAACGGCTCTCCGCAGAAGCCCCTATACCAATCGTCGACGTCACCGATGAAACCTATCAGTTGGGGGGTGCGGCGAATGTCG
>JAAZXX010000742.1 GCA_014239995.1 Verrucomicrobiia bacterium | reverse complement strand
ATGACGCGGCCACCAAACAAATCGTCAAGTTCACGAAGACGTGGCAATGAACGGTCAAGGATGGTTACTTCAGCAAGACCGACGGGGAGGTCTTTTATCAAGAGCTCTCCTGGCTCTGTCTCAATCAGTATGGTGCCTTCAATTCTCCGGTATGGTTCAATGTGGGGCTCTACCACGAATATGGAGTGGGACGCGACTCAGCCAAGGGAAACTGGTATTTTGACACCAAAACACGACAATCCGAGCGTGCCCCCACGCAGTATGAATATCCGCAGTGCAGCGCCTGCTTCATTCAATCGGTGGATGATAACATGGAGGATATCATGCGCCTGGCCTATAGTGAGGCCATGCTGTTCAAATACGGATCCGGAACAGGTTCGGACCTTTCCCCCATTCGTTCCAGCAAGGAAAAACTCAGCGGGGGTGGTCGTCCCAGTGGTCCGATGTCCTTTCTCAAGGTATATGATCAAGTTGCCAATGTGGTGAAATCAGGTGGTAAAACCCGTCGTGCGGCCAAGATGAATACCCTGAAAGATTGGCATGGCGATATTGAGGAGTTCATTGATGCCAAGCAGCGGGAAGAGAAGAAGGCCTGGGCCTTGATTGAGCAAGGCTACGATGGATCCTATAATGGCGATGCCTACGGTAGTGTCATGTACCAGAATGAAAACCTCTCGGTGCGTGTCAGTGACGAGTTCCTGGATGCTGTACTGGATGATGGGGAATGGTGGACGCGGTCGGTAACGACCGGGAAGCCTCTGGAAAAAAAGAGTGCCTCCCAGCTTCTGCACAAGATTTCTGAAGGTACCCACATATGTGGAGATCCAGGTTTACAATATGATGGTGCCATTCAAAAATGGCATACCTGTAAAGGAAGCCAAGCTATCCATTCGACCAACCCATGTTCGGAATATGTTTTTCTAAACAACACGGCCTGTAATTTGGCTTCTTTGAATTTGATGAAGTTCAAGCTCCAAGATGGCCGTTTTGACGTTGACCGCTTCAAGGCGGCTGTAAGACTTTTTATCACTGCACAGGAAATAGTGGTGGATAATTCCTCATATCCGACCCCTGATATTGCAGAAAATTCACATATTTTTCGCACACTTGGGCTGGGTTATGCCAACCTTGGCTCCTTGATCATGAGCTATGGGCTTGCATACGATTCCGATGCCGGCCGTTCTCTTGCAGGTGCCATTACCTCTGTGATGACGGGTCATGCCTATGAACAGTCGGCGGAAATATCCCGCATTATGGGGCCTTTTCCGGGTTACAGGGATGCAAGATGCGCTGGTGTGGAGAAACCGTTGAAGAAGGATAACGTGGATTCCATGCTCGAAGTGATCCAGCGCCACAAGGAGGCTGCGGAGGAGATTCATCCTGCCAAGGAATTTGATTATCTTAAGCGGGAAGCTCAACATTGTTGGGATAGTGCCTTGCGACAAGGGAAGGAACATGGGTATCGCAACGCACAGGTTACCGTACTGGCTCCCACTGGAACCATTGCATTTCTCATGGACTGTGACACCACCGGGATTGAACCCGACATTGCACTGGTGAAATACAAACTTTTGGCCGGCGGTGGGATGTTGAAGATTGTGAATCGCACGGTTCCTCAAGCACTGGAGCGCCTTGATTACGCGCCATCTGAAATTGAGCGTATCATTGGGCATATCGAGAAGCATGATACCATTGAGAGCATCGAGAAGGACGGGAAAATAATTGAAAGTGGTCTGCGGTCGGCGCATCTGAAAATTTTCGATTGTGCCTTCAAGCCGCATCTCGGAGAGCGCAGTATTCATTACATGGCCCACTTGAAGATGATGGGTGCCGCTCAACCTTTCATCAGTGGCGCCATTTCCAAGACGGTCAACCTGCCTAATGAGTGCTTGGTAGAGGATATCAAGGATGCCTACGTGCAGGCTTGGAAGATGGGCTTGAAGTGTGTCGCCATCTATCGAGATGGCTCGAAGCGTTCACAGCCGTTGAATACCAACCAATCCGCTGTGGAGTTGGAGGGTGAAACCACGGAAACGAAAATGGCTTCCTTGCAGAAGGAAATTGACCGGCTTGGTAAACAGGCGACGCAGCCCCTGAGACGACGTTTGCCGGAGACCCGCAAGGCTGTCACACATAAATTCGACATTGCCGGCCATGAGGGTTACCTGACGGTGGGTTTGTTTGAGGATGACAGCCCTGGTGAACTTTTTATTACCATGGCCAAGGA
>JAAZXX010000741.1 GCA_014239995.1 Verrucomicrobiia bacterium | reverse complement strand
TGACTGCATATACCAAGAGAGCTTACCCCGGTATGTTAGGGTATTTCTTTTGACGATTCAGATGCTACGATGTTGTAGTCAAAATGCATGCACGTTCATTCTTGCAAGCATGTTTGGATCACTTATTGCAATTTTCATGGTGGCATTGATCCACCGCTCATCAAAACAACTGAATGCAACATCTCCTGCTCAGAACAATCGCAGCCATGGTGCTGGTGGGTTGCGGTAAAAATCGTGATGCAGCCGAGCACGACCATTGGGGTGAAATTACCACTCAACATGCTGCATTCTATGCCGCAAGTGATGTTCCCAGATCTCAGATAGATCTGACCCGGAAATGGTATGAAATAGCCTCCAATGCCTGGGGGAATTACGGGCCATTGGAGTTTTGGATCATTGGTACGGATGAAATCGCGGCAGCGACACTGGACAAAAGGTATTGCGAGTTAAGGAATCAAAAAGATATAAGCCTCAGCATGGAACACTGTTTAAATAGAGATCACAATTTTGTTTCGTATGCAAAAGGCGGTAGTGCCGGTTTAAATACTCGAAGGAATGAAAACGAGCAGTGGTCTGGCTTCATCATCACTATGTCAGCCAAGTTTCCAAGCCCTCAAGAAGAAGATTACAAGCCGGTTGTTCTTCACGAATACTTCCATGTTTACCAACACGCGCATATTCACAGCAAAAATTATTCAGAAAGAACCAGCAGAAACCTGGAAAATCCCTGGTGGTCAGAAGGTGGGGCTGAATACATGGCCCAACTCCTATATTCCAGACAAAATGGAGTGCGTCCTCATTATTTACGGGAAATCATGGAAGGGAAGTTAAGGGCATTAAAAGACCTTCGGGCAGGCGAAAATATCAAGGATATCGCGTATGGAGAAAGATCCCACATAGCTTATGACCTGGGTGCCTGGTTCATCGCATTTATTATTCATAAAAGCGGTGAGGAAGCCTACAGGGTTGGTTTTTTCAAGGACCTTAACGCGAAAGGATTTGAAGGAGCGTTTGTTGAAAACTTTGGAGCGTCGTCTCATGATCTCCTGGATGAATTTCACAAAACCTTTCTCAAGTTAAGCCTTG
Source organism: Verrucomicrobiia bacterium (assembly GCA_014239995.1). Lineage (GTDB taxonomy): Bacteria > Verrucomicrobiota > Verrucomicrobiia > Limisphaerales > AAA164-E04 > AAA164-E04. Next base: position 1,142 of record JAAZXX010000741.1, on the reverse strand, counting down.
CTGAACAGCTGAAAATAATACCTTGAAAGATGAAGGCAAAGAAAATACCTCCTGCTCGTAACAACCTGCCAAAGCTAAGGCCAATCAAGACCGAACTGGCGTCCATCAATCACCGTGTCAACAACGGTAAGCCCACAGGCTTATCTGGGACTGGCAGATGATGACAGCCCCGTCAGCTTCGGTCTGCACACATTCCTGCTCAATTGATTTACAAAAAAAGAGCGGTAATCTGAAAGGCTGTGCCTGCTTGTTATCCGTGATATGAATCTTCCATGATGCGCACGGTGCTCACACTGACAACCTCGCCCCAGCGCATGCAGCATCTGCCCTTGGTGCTGGATGCATTGTTTGACCAGTCCACTTCGCCCGACGCTGTGTACCTCAACCTTCCGGAGCGCTATCGCAACCGTGATGCCTATGTAATCCCCGCTTGGCTGGGTGATGCGTCAGAGGTGACTCTCCTGCACCGGGTAGATGACCTGGGACCGGTGATGAAAATCCTGCCGGCTCTCGAAGTCGAAACCGATGCGGATACCCTCTTGATCACTGTTGACGATGATGTTCGGTACCCTCCGGATACGATTTCGGCATTGCAAACCGCAGCTCAGGCACATCCGGAATCTGCTTTTGGCAGCAGGGGGTTTAACTTTACAAATATCGGCCAACATCTGGAACCGGTACGAGGCAACCATGCGTCCTGCCACGTTTTGCAAGGCTACGGGGCCTGCGCTTACCGGCGGCGGCATTTCGACATCGAACGCCTGCACCTTAGCCTGGCCTCACAACCCGAAGCCTTTCGCTTCAGCGATGATGTCATTTTGTCGAACCACATTGCGTCAAGGGGCGTTGCCCGCTTCACCATTGAACTCGCCAGTCGCTTGGAGCACATGCCCTGGGGGGACGAGGATTCACAGTCCTTGAAATTCCTCGACGGTGGCACGCACCGGCGCTATGAAACGATGCGGCAATGGTTCATCAAAGAGGGTGAGTGGTGCGTGCAAGACCGGGCCGTAACACACCGGGCCAAACACAAAAAATGATCAAGCATGGACTTTGTATGCTCAAGCGTTTTTCTGCTTTAGAAAACACGGCGGCAAGACGGGTGAAGAGTTGAAAACTCAAGGGAAGTAGTCAATCCACCT
>JAAZXX010000740.1 GCA_014239995.1 Verrucomicrobiia bacterium | reverse complement strand
CGTGCCACCGGGCAGCAATTCAGCAAAAGCTGTTTGCAAAGCTGAGCAATGGTTTCAATTTGGAGAGTCTGCCTTTTCGCCGCCTGTTTGTTTTTGGTGTGACATCCATGTCCGAGTCTCAGATCGAACTGCTGATGTTGCTGGGCAAATACATTGATATCAACCTGTACCTGTTGAACCCATGCGAGCATGAGTGGTTTGGAATTCGATCGGAAAAGTGGATTTCAAAATTGGAACAAAGTCTGTGGGAAAAGCACGCTGCCATAGGCCTGCGCATCCGGGAATGTAAGGAATTGAGCGATGGTCTCGAATACCTGGAGATTGGCAATCCGTTACTGGCGGGGCAGGCGGCACAGGTCCAGGAATTCATAAAGCTGGTATTCGAGAAATCAGATGAGCATCTTGAGACTTCTCGTATCGAAAACCATGATGCATTTGTTAATCCGGGAAGTCCAACGCTACTTAAAAGCATTCAAAAGGAAATCCTGGAATTGCAGTATCGTGGTGAGGTAGCCGAGGTTGCATTGGAGCGTGGTAAAAAACAGGCTGTGCCTGGTGCTGAACTCAATTCCGGGGAGAAGAACCCGGTCAGCATCCATATCCACAACTGCCACAGTCCGCAGCGCGAGGTCGAGGTCTTATACGACCAATTGCTCGACCTACTGGGCGATAACAAGGACATCAAACCACGGGACATCGTCGTCATGATGCCCAGGGTGGCACTCTACGTCCCCTATATTGACGCAGTGTTTCAAGGTTCAGGGGTTAAAAACAGGATCCCCTACCTCATCACTGACCGCACACTTGCGGAAGAGTCTCCCATTCTGAACAGTTTTGAAACCCTGCTGAAACTGCCCGACAGCCGGATGCCCCTGTCTGAAGTACTGGGTCTATTGGAGATACCGGCAGTACATCGGCGGTTCGGACTCAACCGGGATGGATTTGAACAACTCAAGAGCTGGTTGATTGCCTCCGGTGCACGATGGGGCCTGGACGCCTCGCACCGCAAGAAGGAAGGATTGCCCGCCTACAGTGATTTTAGCTGGGAATTTGGCATGAATCGCCTGTTGGCTGGTTATGGAATGGCGACTGAAGTAGCTCAACCTGGTGGTAGTGGAAATTCGATTTTGCTGGATATGGTTTCCTCTGAAGCACCCGGAATCGAATTTTCGCCATTTGATGAAGTGGAAGGGGGTGGTGCGGAAGTCCTCGATGGCTTTTTGCGGTTTTGGAAAAAACTCAAGGCATACAGAGACAGGCTGATCACACCCCAGAACCCGCTCCGATGGAAATTGTTGCTGGAAGGAATGCTTGAAGATTTCTATCAGCCTGAAGAAGAGGAGTGGCGTGCGTTGAATGAAATGCGGCGAGGTGTCGCTGAACTTGAACTCGCAGCGAATGAACAAGATTCCTGGTACGAAGGAGACCTGCCGCTGGAAGTCATTCGAGCAATGATGCAACCGGTGCTACAACAACCAGGCAAATCTCAGAACCCGTGGAGCGAGGGCGTCAAATTCTGCAGCCTGCTCCCCATGCGCGGTGTGCCGTTCAAGGTGGTCTACCTGATGGGTATGAATATGGAGGATTACCCCCGACGCATCATTCCAAAGAGCTTTGACCTGATGCGCTTTGACCGGCGACCGGGAGACCGCTCGGCCCGCACCGATGACCGCTGGCTTTTCCTCGAAGCACTGTTATCCGCCAGGGAAGCGTTCTACATCAGCTATGTTGGCCAGGATATGCACCGCAACGAGAAAAGGGAGCCCTCAGTGGTGGTATCCGAGTTGATCGATTACATCCGCGATGGGTATAAAATGCCCGAGGGCGTTGTTAATCCCTTTGAAAAGCGTGAGTTGAAGAATGACAGTTTCCTTTATACAAAGCATAAACTACAGCCGTTCAACCCGGCATACTTCCTAAAAGAGAAATCCAGCCCAAATTCGAAACTGTTTTCTTACAACCAGCAGGCTTTTGAGATCGCCGGGGGCCAGCTTAAGGCCAGAGACGGCAAGCGCCCATCTGGTGACCAACGCTGGATTAGTCCCGATGCAGCCGAGGCTAAACCAATACCGAATGAAGGTGCAAACGGAGATCAGGAATCCATGCTTGAGGTCAGCCTGGATGAATTCGTGAAGTTCTTCACCAAACCGTGGGACTGGTTTTTTCAAAAGAAGAATGTGAACTTCAACCGATATGGCGAACAGCCCGAGGACGAGGAGACTTTTGCCCTGC
>JAAZXX010000073.1 GCA_014239995.1 Verrucomicrobiia bacterium | reverse complement strand
CGTACCTGGGCACCAATAGGGTACCGAGTTGCCCCTCTCGGGTCGTCCATGCTGCATGCGGGTGTGCTCAAGAAGTTTGGCGTCTATGGTTTGATCCGCATTGCACTCCCACTGGTACCCCAAGGGGCCCAAGAGTGGCTTGCGGTGATTTCCTGGCTCTGCATGGGCAACCTTCTCTACTGCGGTTGGGTGGCCATGCGCCAAAAAGACCTCAACCTGCTGATCGGTCATTCGAGCGTCGCACACATGGGTTTTATTTTTCTTGGTATCGCAAGCATGAACCTCATCGGGCTCAGTGGTGCTGTCTTGGTGATGGTCGCGCATGGTTTTCTGGCGGCCCTGTCATTCGGCCTGAGTGGATATCTCTACGACCAGAAAAAGAACCTCCAGATTAATGAATATGGTGGCATTCTCAGACAAATACCGTTCATCGGAACATTGCTCATCATGGCCTTAATGGCCAGTTGCGGTTTACCGGGATTTGCAAATTTTGCAGGAGAAATCACTGTCTTGTTTGGGGCATGGAATTCCCTCCCTTGGTTTGTGGTCGGAGCGGCTTGGGGTGCTCTTATCATAGGTGCCATCTATGCCCTGCGTGCTATCCGTCAGATGTTGCATGGCCCAATGTCAAACCAAACATCGATGCTGCAGGATGCACCCAACTACTGGGTCAGACTGCCCTATGCGCTGTTGATTGCATGCCTCCTTTTGTTTGGTATTTTCCCACATTTGTTAACCCACAAGATACAGGATTCCGCGCAAGATATTGTCGAGTCTATCGAATTTGGAATCCATCGTGAAACCATCATGCTGGCTGAGGAGATAAAGCACACACAGTCGAAAATCCAACTGGTGGAACGAGAATAAACCTTATTTTGACATCCAATAGTCGATGAATATCGCCGCATCCATACTTGAAATTGCCGTTGTCATACTAGGTGTGATCATCATGCTTGCTGACCTCTGGCTTCCACAAAGCAGGAAACACTTACTGGGCTATGCATCTGCAGCCGGACTTTGCCTCATCCTGGCTGCCAGCTTCGGTCTAGGGAACAGCCCGGTTGAGTCAGCCTTTGGGGGTATGTATATATTGGATGGATTTGCCATGTTCTTCAAACGGTTTTTCCTGGTCGCGGCAATTTTGGTGATGGCCGTCTCTGTGGAATTTTCAGCGAAGCTTGAAAGCGGTAAAGGCGAGTATTTCAGCCTTATGCTCTTTGCTCTCTCGGGCATGATGTTCGCAGCATCAAGCAACCACTTCGCGCTTCTATTTGTTTCGCTTGAACTGATCACCATCACTTTTTACATTTTGACCAGTTTCCTTCGCAACCAACAGATCTCGTTGGAAGCAGGCGTGAAATACTTAATTCTTGGAGCACTTTCCTCTGCCTTTTTGGTATACGGCATCGCGCTGGTTTACGGAACGACAGGAACCATGCATTTCGAACAACTCCGTGAGCTCACAGCTGACATGACCAATCATCCTCTGCTTTTGGTTGGCTTGTTGATGATCATCGCTGGTCTTGGTTTCAAAGTTGCCGCGTTTCCTTTCCAAATCTGGGCGCCAGATGTCTATCAGGGATCTCCCTCCCCTACTACGGCATTCCTGGCGGTAGGCTCGAAGGCTGCAGGGTTCGCACTCCTCATGAGACTACTCTACGTGGCTGTGCCAGATATTGCCCTACAGTGGGAAAAACTATTAATGACTATTGCCGGAATCACGATACTATACGGAAACCTCTGTGCGCTTCCGCAGCGAAACCTCAAACGACTAATGGGTTACTCCAGTATCGCCAACGCAGGTTATCTCATGATGGGGCTCGCCGTGATGAGCCAATCAGGTTCAAGTGCTATTCTTTATTATCTTTACGGTTATATGTTTGCAGTTATGGCAGCATTCATGATCATCATCCTGGTCATGAAACACACGGGTGCCGAGGAAACCGTGCATTTGGCCCAGCTACACTCGCGAGCACCTGGCTTGGCGGGTGTCATGACTTTGGCCATGGTTTCCCTTGCTGGCGTTCCTCCTTTAGCTGGTTTTTTCGGAAAATTCCTTCTCTTCAAGGCCGTTGTTGAGCAAGCGTCTGTCCATGCCACCTATTACATCCTGGCTGGAATTGCTATCGTTGGGGCGGTGATTTCACTGTATTACTACTTCGGGGTTGTCCGTACCATTTACTGGGGCAAACAGCAGATGATCCCCGAGACTATAGAGGTTTCCCCTTTGTCGCGTGCCACCTTGTGGGTCTGCGCTACCCTGATGGTTTATCTGGGTATCATGCCAGAGCGACTTCTTCAGGCCGCGAACGCGGCAGCTGAGACGCTGAAATTCTGATCCGTCACATCATCAAGTGGCCCAGCACTGTATCATCTTCCTGGGCTTTACTGACAAAGATAAGTTCACGGGGGGACATTGGTTTATACCAAAAATTGGGTCTGTCCCTTGAGATTACCGACAGATGAAACCTCATACAGACATTAACCCTCCGTCTTGTTAAGGAACAACTTCAGATTCCTGGTCTGACGTCCAGCAGCAACGATATCGGGTTTCCCATCATCATTCAAATCGGCGGACTTGATATCCTCCACTGCCAATTCAGCGCCAGAAATACTAGTGGCGCGCCACTGGCGGCCGTCCCTGCTGACTGGGGTGAACAATTTGATACCCGGCACCCCTCGCGGATGCATACCACGCCAACCAACGACCACCTGATCGCTGCCGACACCAAGATAATCAGCAACCGCAAGAGCATGTCCATCCTTCAACTCATCGTCCAGCAGCGCTATTTGTTCCCATAGATCTTGTGGCTGCTCGGGTTCAACATAAACCGCAGAGGAGGTGCCGTGCATGGGTTCTATCGTCACGATGAAGCGCTGATCATTCGGCAGACGTCCATCACGGATTTCACCTGAAAACGCTTCTGTTAACCTCTTGGCACGCCAGTGCCCCCCCTGACGATCGAGGTGCCATACCCCTTCCCTTGCTGCAATAATCAATTCCTCCTGAGGGTCTCCATCCCAGTTGACCGGGTGAAAATTGTGGGATTGATGCAGAAAGTTACTGACCATGCGGCTTTCCCAGTTGGAGCGAGGATCCTCGGGCCTTGTGTATTCAAGCAGCGCCAGGCCGTAGCCCTTATCATCGACATTGCCTCGTCCTCGAAGCGGTTTGACAACAAGGTTGAAAGTGTCATCCGCCCCCCTCAGCCAGTGCATGCGATGAGTACTGGGCTCATTGTATAGTTTGACGGGACTCCAGAGCTGTTTGCGGTCCTTTGGGGGAATAAGGTAATGGACGGCACCATCCTGAAGGGTTTCCCGAAAGTTCCATTGGCCACCTACCGCAATCTCACATTTTCCATCACCATCGATGTCTCGTGCCGTGATGCAGACGTTGTCACGCTCAGTCAGATCCCGCGCAATGATATGTTTATCCCAGCTTGGGTTTTGATACCACTGGACAGTCCTTTTATCCGCTAGAACGATATCCGTCCTGCCATCTCCATCTACATCTGCCAACTGGAGTCCGTACCCGATTTCAATCGTATCGATCGTGACCTCCTCCCATTTAAATTCGGGCAATTCAGCCCTTACAAAGGATAGGTTCAGAGCAATCAAGGCGGCCATACTGGCGTAGGTAATTCCTTTCATCAGGCTGACAATCATAGCGACGGCATGCTGTGTCACAAGCTTTTTGAAACCTGACAGTGCACGACAATGTCAGGTTGACAAGACTTGGAAATCCCCCATGCTGCAATCGATGCATCCATGGAAGAGGCAACCCTATCCCCAGGTAATCGTTTATTGCACGTTGCTGATTCTTTCACCCCTTTCCTTTCTTCCGCATGCTTTATCTGATGGGTTTCAATTGCATGTAGAGCAACTGACACGTGGAGATCAGCATCATTTTTTCGGTTATATCGGGCAGTCCCGTACCATTCCATGGAATTTGAGCGAACGATACATTCTTGGACTCAGGATTCAGACCATTGACCGTATGCCGAAGGCAAACGAGGCGGCGACAATAGTCATTATTGACACCCTGAAAAACAACGCCATCTCACCTCTTGATAAAACCCATGCATGGAACCCTCAACAGGGAACCATGTTTTATTGGAACCCGAACGCCCCCGAGACCCAGTTCTTTTTCAACGATAGAAATCTGAAGACCGGTGAGGTATTCACGGTTCTGTATGACATCCAAACCAGAGAACGTGTTCGCGAATACCACTATCAAGCGACACCCGTAGGCAATGGGGGTGTCGCTTTCAATGGAAAAAGTTTTCTTGGAATCAACTACGGTAGACTTTCCAGATTGAGACCCGTAACCGGCTATCCAGGCTCAATGGATTGGTCGGCAAACTCGGATACCCCAGACCATGACGGTATCTTTCTTGTTGATATTTCAACGAAAAACATACGTCTCCTTGTCTCCTACCACCAACTCGCTGAAAAACTCCGGGCCAGCAACATACCCTTTGAAAAAACCGGATTGTTTATCAATCACACACTTTGGAACCGGGAAAGCGACCGCATCTACTTTTTTGTGAGAGGCGGCTGGAGTGGGCAAAAGGGCAAACGTATCAATGTACCTTGCTCGATGCATGCTGACGGAACGCACCTGACCCTGCACTCTCTCCATATAGGTGGGCACCCGGAATGGGCGGAAGATAACCTTATCATTGGTCGGCATGGCAAAAAACAAGTTGTGTACAATGTGGATCAAAAGAGGATCGTGGAAACATGGGGAACGTCCGATATCTTCCCGGATCCCGAGGGAGACATTGCGCTTTCTCCCAATGGAGAATGGTTTGTCAACGGATTCAAAGAGGGATCGCATAACCATTATGTGGTTTACAGGCGAAAGGATGGGACCCATGTGCGAAGTGATGGACTGGACAAAGGGACATATGGAGGGGACATTCGAATTGATCCGTCACCAAGATGGAACAGGGCGAGCGATGCCATTCTCGTACCTGGCATTGCCAAAAACCATACCAGACAGATGTTCATTATTCACATAAACCTTCGCGAGGACTGATACAGACCCGTTATTCCATCTCAATTTCTTCAGCAAAAAATGACCATCCTATCTTGCACGACACATGCTTTTTTATTGATCATGATCGCGTGTATATGAGATGGTGGGTGTTATGCCCTGTGATCTGTTCATTTTTTTGAAACGGAAAAGCCGCGATCAATATAGATCGATACGAGGCTTTACCTTGATTGAACTCCTAGTGGTTATTGCCATCATCGCAATACTTGCCGGAATGCTGCTACCAGCACTTAGCAAGGCAAAGGAAAAAGCCAAACGCACCAAATGTCTGAATAGCCTGAGACAGCTTGGGATCGCAAGTCACATGTATGCGGACGACAATAACAATTATTTACCCCCAATGGTCGACAATAAGAATCAGGTCGGCAACTGGTCCTGGGATATGCCCCAGACAGTCGTTTCAAACCTGCTAGGGTACGGTTTTCAGAGAGACATCCTTTACTGCCCATCTTTTGCCAAACAGAATAATGACGAGCTCTGGAACTTTACCTCGCGATTCAAGGTGTTGGGTTATGCATTTGCCACCAAGGGTTCGCCTGGATTATCGGAGACCAATATTTTTGAAAAAATACAGCTTAAAGTCATCAAAGATAAGAAGACAGGAAGCTCCTATACCATAGGCATGTCGGAGGGCATTTTTGTGGCAGATGCAACACTTTCCAAACGCAACGACAGAGAAGCCCGTAGTGAAAACTTTTCAAAAGTGGACGGCGGATGGAAGGGACACAGCTCACCTCACCTCATGAGCGGTGGACAGGGAGGACAACTGCCGGCAGGTGCAAACGCTCTCTACCTGGATGCACATGTTGCCTGGAATCCATTCATGAAAATGCATCAAAGACGCATAAGAGGACCTTTTTTCTGGTGGTAGGACAAGAATCTGGCGTGCAGTCAGGCTCGATACTGGTGCTCAGACCAAACAAACCATTGCTGAGGCAGACCTGTGGAGGCACTTTTTAGGAGTGTCCCCATCCCATCACTGCCATGTCAGGCCATTTGGAATCTTCCTAAAATGCCGAAAGATACTAAACAAACACCAAAAAGGCCTCCGGCTTCGTTGCTGTGTTCAAATGGGGCGGATTGAAGGATTGAAATCGGAATTGTTTCGTGTCATGGTCATCATGATTAGGGTGTCCCATCGTTAACGAGGTCAGGATGCACCAAAACGAGCGTCTTGCGTAAGTGATCGACATGCGAGGACCCTCGTTTTGATGCTGCACGACCCGTTCAACAGGCATTCCCTATCTGTTTTGACAGATGATATAAGCCGAAATGAACGACTGGAATATTCAATCCAGATCCTGCGCGTGCCATGGTTGCGAGCGAGGGTTTGAGGACCAACAGGTTTACCATAGCCTTCTGTTCAGTAGACTCGACGCATACCTTCGTGAGGACGTGTGTGATGCGTGCTGGCAATCCCAGTTTGCGGATACCACTGGAGCCACCAAGGGATTCATTTCCCACTGGCGAAGCCACTACAAGCTACCGCCCCCACCCTCACCTGAAGCCATCCGCAAGGATACTGCAGAGAGTTTACTAGGTCAGTTAACAAGCAGAAATGCACCTGAATACGCTGGAGCCCTTTATATTCTGGCAGTGATGCTGGAACGCAAACGCGTACTGAAAGTCAGGGACCAATTGAAGGAAGGAAAACGGCGCATATTTGTTTACGAGCACTCCAAAAGTGGTGATGTTTATACCATCGCTGAACCCGACCTCAGGCTTGAACAACTGGAGAAAATCCAAAATGACGTGGCCCATTTGATGGAAAACGGGCTACCTCAACAGGAAACCGCACAGAATAAGGAAAACCAGGCTTCCCATGCGGAGGCCGCAACCGTCAACCCCCCCAGAGAAACCCCGTCCCATGGAGAGCTCTGATTTGACGGGATGCATCCCGCTCATCGAATCCAACATTCGATACACCTTCAAGGACAAAAAACAGATCCAACTGGCATTGACTCACCGGTCTTTTTCCGGTGCCGATACCAGGTCTGTGGACAATAATCAGAGACTTGAATTCCTTGGAGATGCCGTCCTGGAACTCATCATCACCCGCGAACTTTACCAACGATACCCCGAGCATGAAGAAGGACCGCTGACAAAAGCGCGAGCGCAATTAGTCAACCGGCGCACCCTGGCTAATCTGGCGCGTGCCGTTGGTCTTGGTCCATGCCTGCTCATGAGCCGTGGAGAAGAACTCAGCGGTGGGAGAGAAAGGCCAAGTGCCTTGGCGGACGCCTTTGAGGCTGTTGTTGGTGCGGTGTTCATTGATTCTGGCTATGAACAAACCAGCGCATTCGTGATTGCCTGTTTTGGGGACTACTTTGGGGACCTTCAAATCCTGCCTAATCTTGAGAATCCTAAAGGGGAATTGCAGGAATACCTCCAGATTCAATCCAATCAACCTCCTCACTATGAGTTATTACGAATGACAGGCCCTGACCATGATCGCTTTTTTGAATGTGCAGTCCTGCATGGGCTCCAGGAGCTCGGTCGAGGAAGTGGAAAAAGTAAAAAGGAGGCAGAATTTAATGCCGCCGCGGAGGCACTCAACAACATACAAAGCAATACTGAATCCAAGGTCGAAATCCAGTGAGCGCGACTGAAAGCAACATCCCCGAAATTCGAATTCGAAAAGCCGAACCTTCGGATATCCCTGTCATTCTTGATTTCATCCATGCAATGGCGACCTTTGAGAAACTTTCGGATCAGGTCAATGCCACGGAGGAATTGCTTCTGGAATCCTTGTTTACCCATCAACCAAGCGCCGAGGTGAGTCTGGCTTTTTCTGGACAAGAACCAGTGGGTTATGCCGTTTATTTTGAAAATTTCTCCTCATTTGAAGGTAAAAAAGGGCTCTATCTTGAGGACCTCTTCATCAAAGAAACACATCGTGACCGTGGCACTGGCAAAACCATGCTGCAGTATCTCGCCAAGGTGGCGATTGAAAGGGGATGTACCCGCTTCGAGTGGGTGGTGCTCGACTGGAATAAAAAAGCCATAGCTTTTTACAAAGGTATCGGGGCTCAACTCATGCCGGAATGGCGTGTCTGCAGAATGAATCGAGATGCGATAGAGGCCTTTAGCTCGAGTGAGAGGTGACGGATGACTATGCAGTGGAGTTATCCCCAGAATCCAAGCAAAAGAACCCGCTGGATCAGAAGTCTTAGAGAGGCTGGGGAACGACCGGATGCCTCCAGCTTGCCTGAGTTACTGCTGGAGCATGAAATTGGTCCAACAGGCAGAGTTTGTCACTCAGCGACCGTCTTTCTAATCAATCGCGAATGCCCGTGGACATGTGTGATGTGCGATTTGTGGAAGAACACATCACCTGGTTCCATGCCCGCTGGACATGCCACAGAGCAATTAGGTAAGGCACTGGAGAGGCTTGATAGAGAAACATCTACCCGCCTTCATCAGATTAAAATCTACAATAGTGGCAGTTTTTTTGACTCGGGCGCCATTCGACCGGCCGAATATAAGGCCATTGCTCGACTGCTGTCGCGATTTGAACGCGTCATCGTGGAATGTCATCCAAGACTGATTAACGAACGGGTCACCATGTTTAAAGGATTGCTTCCATGTGAACTTGAAGTAGCTATGGGACTCGAAATTGCGTGCGATCGAACCTTAGGACTCATGAACAAACGGTTCACGCTGGCCGACTACACTCAGGCCTCCAAATTCCTGCATGAGGCAGACATCAGGCAACGCGCTTTCATCATGGTGCAACCCCCATTCGTAACGCCAGAGAATGCAAGGAACCTCTGCCTGCAATCAGTCCAATACGCGTTCCAATCAGGCGCCTCCTGCATTTCACTTATTCCGACTCGAGCACAAAATACAGCCATGCATGTACTGCAATCCGAAGGACTCTTTTCAAAACCATCGATCAGATGTCTTGAGCAATGCTTCAGGGATGCACTGGAACTGAAACAGGGCAGGGTCTTTGCCGATTTGTGGGATCTGGAACATTTCAACCAATGCAAGTCATGCTCTGAAAAACGCAGCATCCGATTGAGCCGCATGAACGATCTCCAAGTCGTGTTACCCGAAATCACCTGCAACAACTGCCTATGCCTGCGATGACTATCAATGTGGATGTGGTTGTGCTTGGTGCGGGATTTGGTGGCACCCTGACAGCCATGGTCGCATCGCGCAGGGGATGCAGCGTGCTTCTCATCGAAAAAGGATATCATCCCCGCATTTGCATTGGTGAATCCACCACACCTCTGACTAATCTCCTGCTCGAGGAAATCGCCCATGATTATGATCTCCCCTTCCTGTTGGACTTCACCCAGTGGGGACGCTGGAAACGCAAACACCCCAGTCTCCGTGTTGGTCTCAAGCGCGGCTTCAGCTTCTTCAATCATCAGAAACTGGCTGAGGCGGATTCGAAAATGGCTTGGAATCGAGAATTGATCGTGGCGGCAAGCCCAAATGATAACGTTGCTGATACCCATTGGTGGCGCTCGGACTGGGACAGTTACCTTGTCAAGCAATCCATGAAGCTTGGGGTCGGCTATATGGACAACACAGTGATATCCAACCTTGCCGAACATCAGGATGGCATTGAGCTTGAACTGATACGTGCAGGAATAAAAAGTCAGGTCAAAGCAAGGATCCTCATCGATGCTTCCGGAGGTAAAACGGGCATGGCGGAAAAACTTAGCTTGAGCCAAGAAAAGCTCAGACATACACCAGAAACACTTGGTGTTTATGGCCACTTCGAACATGTCAAACCATGGATGGACACCCAAGTTGAGAAAAGGCAGCGAAAGTTACCCTATCCGCCTGAAAATGCGGCGGTCCACCACATCGTGGAGGGAGGCTGGATCTGGTGCCTAAGATTTGATCACGGAACGGTAAGTGCCGGTGCCTCTCTTGTGACATCAAAACATGAAGACATTCAGCACGAATCACCTGAGATAATCTGGCAGCACCTCCTTCGGAAGCACCCACGATTGGCACATATGTTCGCTCAGGCGAAAACGATCTATCCACTGCGTAAAATACCCCGCATCGGGTATCGCATGGAACGCATGCACGGTGACCGCTGGATCATGTTACCATCGGTTGCTGGTTTCGTGGATCCCTTGCTTTCCACTGGCTTTCCACTGACACTTCACGGAATCAAGCGACTAGGTAGACTAATCTCTCCATATCAGTTGGCAAAGAATGGCCCCATCCATGCTTTATCAAACTTGGCCAAGATAACCTTTGATGAACTCGCCTTATCGGATGAGATGATAGGCACACTCTTTGCCACCATGAATGATTTTCGCCACTTTGCAACGGCCTCTCTTCTTTACTTTTCAAATGTAAGCTTTAGCGAAACATCTCGTCGATTGGGTAAAGCGTATCTATCGCCTGGGTTCCTCTGCAGTGGCCTTCCCGGACAATCACTTCACTTAAAAAACACCTTGGCCACTATCCGAGATCTGCATGCGGGAAATCTTCCAAGAGATGCCAAATGGGGTGCCATTCAACAAGTGGTCAAAGATGCGGTTGACCCTATCAACATTGTCGGCCTTGACCCGTTATCAAGCTCTCCGTGGTTCTACGCAAATCCGGAACCCCTTCTGAAAAATGCTCACAAGGTGAGGGCTTCCCAAGAGGAAATCCAGGGAATGCTTGCACGCTGCGGGTTATCGAATGGTGCAACAGACGCTTCTGCCCCCATGCCCTGAGGGCTTGAAACTCGTAAAGAG
>JAAZXX010000739.1 GCA_014239995.1 Verrucomicrobiia bacterium | reverse complement strand
GCTTGGGCGACGTACTTGGTGCGATTCAGGAGGCATTTGGCTCAAACTGCATCCCCATCAATGTTCCATCCGGTGGCGGGAGCGCAATCGCCCGTTGCTTCCTGTCCGGTGAAGGCGAATGTGACCTTGGCGACATGGAGACGTTCCATACCGCCATCGTTGATCAAGTTGTGGAAACCGACGAGGAACTCATGGAGCAATATCTTGAGGCCCGTGTCATTGCCGAGCCTTTGCGCCTGTTCGATTGTGTCATGCCTTGTGCCGGAGCGGAGGCGTATATTGTCATGACAGTTGACCGAGCAAAATCCCTTGGCCTCAATTACGCAACCATTCTATCAACCATTGAGCGGCATAACGCTTTTCCTGATGATCCGATCCAGTATCGGGGTGGCTGGGCAATGGATATCGACGAGTTTTATGACGAAGCCGGTGTCGGTCCCGGAGACATTGATTTTGTACAAGCTTATGACGATTATCCGGTGATTTGCTTCATGCAAATCGAGGATTTAGGATTTTGCGCTAAAGGAGAAGCACCAGCTTTTGTACGAGACCACGACCTCACAACCAACGGAGATTTTCCCTTTAATACATCCGGAGGTCAACTTTCCGCCGGTCAGGCAGGCGCTGGTGGCGGATATATTGGTGTTGTCGAGACACTTCGCCAATTTACCAATCAAACACTCGGTAATGTAGTCGAGGATGCACACAACGGCTTGGTCTCGTGTTTTGGTATGATCAACTATGATCGTGGCCTATGCACCGCAGCTGCTATTCTGAGGAAGAGCGCGTTGTGACGACCCGGCTGCCACCTCCCAAAAGAAAGGACCCGGTAAAACGCACTAGGATGCCGACGTACCCTCCGGGGAACCGGTCCCGAGAGGCGCAGGGATTAGCAGCCATGGCAGCGAGTAGTCGTTTTGCACTTCAGACCTGCCAGGACTGTAGTAGCGTTCAATATCCACCCCGCCAGATTTGTAATAAATGCCTGAGCGGTGAACTTGAATGGCAGGACGTTTCCAACGGCGGCAAGCTTTTGGCAGAGACTACACTGCAGCATTCGAACGATTTGTTTTTCCGGGATCGCCTTCCCTGGCGGCTTGGCGTCGTTCGGGCGGACATCGGTCTTTCCATTGTCGCTCATTTGAGCGAAGATTGTGTCCAGGGAGAGCGGATACGTTTGTCTCTAAATCTGGACAGAGCGGGAAATGCTGTAGTGACCGCCCGACCGGAAAATCCCACATCCAACGAAGAGGATGATCTACAATTGCGAGAAATGGCTTTTGACCCCAAAAACAGGCGCGTACTGATTGTGGATGGCAAAACAGTACTTGGCCTTGGCCTTGCCAAAGCTTTCGCGAACGCGGGTGCCCGAGATATTTTCGTCGGGCATGCGCAACCTTGGAAGGGAAGCCCCCATTTGGAGGAAGTCCAAAAGATGGATAAAGTGACGTTGTTTCCTCTAGATGTGACCGACACGGATTCTGTGGAAGAGTTGGCATCGATGATCGGTGATAAAGTCGAAATTATGGTCAATAATAGTTATCACCTGCGCATGGGAGGCGTACTTGGCCGTTTCGACATCAATACTGCCCACGATGAGATGGAGATACACTATCACGGCCTCTTGCGGTTGGCGGGTATGTTTGGTCCCGTCATGCGCTCCCGGGGTGCTGACGGCAATCATGGTGCTGCGGCCTGGGTTAATGTGTTTTCGGCCTATGCCTTGATCAACAATCCCACCCTCGCCACCTATTCAGCCTCACAAGCTGCGGCCCTATCGTTGTCCCAATGTCTGCGAACCGAATTCACCGAGGGCGGCGTGCGTGTGGTCAATGCCTTCATCGGCCCGATAGAGGATGAATGGCATCAACTGGCCCCACCGCCGAAGTTGGTTCCTGACACAGTGGCGGATCGCATCGTGAAGGCCCTCCAAAAGGGAATGGAAGATATTCCCATAGGTGCGGTGGCTGAGGAAATCATTCAGCGTCTTGCGGATAATCCAAAGGAAATAGAACGCGCAATCAGGCTTTGAGGGTGCGAATAAAGAGGGTCTTTAGCAGATGGCGAAAACTGACAACATAAATTCGGGCCTCCTTGCGAGTTTGCTCGGCGGCATAACCGGCGGCGGGATCACCGTCATCGACTTAACGATGACCCTTGATCAGCAGGTACCCACCATCGTGCTGCCGCCGGAATTAGGGCAGTCCTGGCCGTTTCGCATGGAAGAGATTTCCCGT
>JAAZXX010000738.1 GCA_014239995.1 Verrucomicrobiia bacterium | reverse complement strand
TCGTGCAACTTCAGGAGCCGTTTCTTGGTTTCCGACTTCTCGGTAGCCTGAGGATCATGGGTGGTCTGGAGGGGAATCTTGGCCCGTTCCGCCAGTCGTTCCGCTGCCTCATAAAAACTCAGGTTTTCGTAATCCAGGACGAAGGTGAATACGTCGCCCCCTTTTTGGCACCCGAAGCAGTGGAATGTTTGACGCTGTGGGTTGACGTTGAAGCTGGGTGTTTTTTCATTGTGAAAGGGGCATACTGTTTTGAATGCGGCACCCGCCCTTTTGAGTGGAATGTAGGATTGAATGACCTCGACAATGTCATTGGCCTGCCGGATTTGTTCGACCAATTCGGGTCCGATGAAACCGCTCATGAAGTATCAGGGGTTGGAGCGTAACCATCTTTGGGCCGTAGCTGCATTCTCCGGATCTGGATTGCGGTTGAGCAACTGTCGATAGATCTCCCGGGTACGCACGGGTCTTTGCAAGGGACCTGCATAGAGGTCGCCCAGCCGCATCATTACCTGGGTGTCGTTTTTATCTCGCTTGAGAAGATTTTCCAACTCACGTGCGGCATCCCGGTAATGTCCGGACTGCTGAAGTCCCAAGGCGAGGTTGTAGCGCGAATCTCGATGATTGGGTTGTATAGCCAGGGCCCATTCGTAGGCAGAAAGCGCCTTGGAGGGGTTACCTCCCTTGAGCGCTGCCAGACCGAGATTGAAATAGGCTTCAAAATAAGAGGGGTCTGCTGATACGGCTTTTTCGTAAGCGGCGATTGATCGATCGAAGTCCTGGCGCTGATGTGCACGATTGCCCTTTTCAAACCAAGATGCTGCCACATTGCGGTCTCCTGGAGCAGGGGCGCCTGGCAGTAAATAGCGGTATGGGTTAAAGGGAGTGCCCTGGGGTAGCGGGGTGATACCTGGTTGGGATGGTGCGAGTATCCCCGGGCTTGAAAATTCCTCCTCAAGTGGTTTTTGCCCGGGCGATAATGCCAGGCTTTGCTTGGGCTCCAGGATCTCCTCGTTGATTGTTGTTCCCAGCTCTGCTGCCAGGATCGGTTTTACTGCCGGGGTGGAAGGTTCAGCTTGTTCTGTCTCGGTCGGTGTCCCTGTAGTGGGCTTATCCTCCGCGGGAGACACGGATACGGAGCTTGCAACGTTTTCTGCGTTTTCCTTCTCCATCGGGTTCATTTCATGCTGAGTCGGAGCAGGTTGATGGATGGGTGCTGGCTGGTTTTCAGCCACTGGCAATGACTCAATCTCCTGATAAGGAACTTCAACCTGCTCGTTGGCGAGGTTTTCCGCTGAGGCGTCAGTCTCTTCATCATTCGCTTGCTTGGGTTTTTCCGGGGGAGCCTTTGCCAGCAATCTTTCCTCCAAGTCATTTGCAATGCCACTTGCCTGGCTTGCCAACGGAGATTTAGGAGCCTTAAACGTATACTCCCTCAGTTTCTTCACAGCCAGGTCGGGTCGTTTGAGAGAGGGATAAGCAACGGTACCTTGATTCCAAAGGGCTGGTAGATAGCTGTTGTCCTGTTCCAATGCAGTGTGGAAATAATCATATGCTTCCCTGTAAATCCCTTTCTGAAATTGAATCATTCCTTTGCCATTGAGGGCGATGGGCAATTTTGGATTTTGACGAAGGAGCATGTCGAAAATAGCTTCAGATGGCTCAAGCTCATCATTGCCGAGATGCGCCAAAGCTTTGTAGGGTTGTACCATGGAGGCCTGTGGACTGAGCATCTGAAAAGTTTTGAACTGGTTGAGTGCCGGCGCAAATTGCTTGTTTTCCAGCAAAAGGCATCCCAGGTTGAATCGTGCCGCTGCCAAATTGTTATCCGTATTCAGGGCCCTGGTGTAGGCGTCTCTTGCCGAGATCAGTTGGCCATCCTGATGATACGCCAAGCCGAGGTAATTCCATGCCCTTGCGGACTGGGGCATGGTTTCTGTCGCCGTGCGTAGCGAAAGGATAGCAAGGTCAAGTTCCCCTTTGTCGAGTTGCTCCTTACCTTTCAGTAAGTCCATTACGCCGGGAGGGCTGCAAGCTGCCAGCAGGCACGCAAGCATCATGGCAGGTAAATACCGCCACAACGACCATGCGATACATGGACGGTCGGTTTGTACTTGGCGAATGATGTGTGGCACGCGACTTACCGGCGACGGCGATTGACCCTTCACGTAATCTACCTTACCATCATGGCCTAATTTAACGCAATCATGGAACGTCAAGTACATCCCCATGCGTCGATGC
>JAAZXX010000737.1 GCA_014239995.1 Verrucomicrobiia bacterium | reverse complement strand
GGTTTAGGCATGAATGATCATTCGGTGGGAAAGTGGGCTTATTCCTCCAGTAGCTGCATGTGCTCCTCGGTCTGAGTAACCCTGAGTACCTCTTCAATGGTGGTTACCCCTTGCTGGACTTTTCGCCAACCGTCCATGCGCAGGGTCCGCATGCCTTCCTCCATGGCTTTCTGTGCCAGGGTGGAGGCCGCAGAGCGATTCAGAATGAGCGGGCGAAGGACTTCAGTAAGGACTAGAAGCTCGTAGATGGCAATACGACCTTTGTAGCCGAGTTGATGGCAGGTCTCACAACCCGCACCGTGGTAAAATTTGGCTTGGGCGATGTCCTCCTCCGGAAAACCGATTTTACGCAGGTAGGTGGGATCCACCTTCTGTTCCATCTTACAGTCCTTGCAGATGGTTCGGACAAGCCTCTGGGCCATCACCGCCTCCACAGAGGATGCGACAAGGAATGGCTCGATTCCCATGTCGATCAGGCGAGTGAACGCACTTGGGGCATCGTTTGTATGCAAGGTGCTGAAAACCAAGTGTCCCGTCAGTGCCGCACGGATCGCAATTTCCGCTGTCTCCAGATCCCGGATTTCTCCAACCATGACGACGTTGGGGTCTTGGCGAAGGATGTGGCGCAGCCCCATGGAAAAGGTCAGCCCGATGTCTGATCTAACCGGAATCTGGTTGATACCCTTGAGTTCATACTCGACCGGGTCCTCAATCGTGATGATCCGTTTTTGCACCGAGTTAATGGTGCTTAGAAACGCATATAAAGAGGTGGATTTGCCAGACCCGGTGGGGCCCGTGACCAGAATGATCCCGTGGGGTTTGACAATCAGTTCGCGCAAGGCCCTCTCGTGTTCAGGATCAAAGCCTAACTTGTCAAGGCTCATGAAAATCTTTCCGCGGGTTAGGAGGCGCAGGGAAACACTCTCACCATAGACGGTTGGTACAGTCGAAACCCGGATGTCGATTTCCTCTCCCTTGATACGGACATTGATGCGGCCGTCCTGGGGGAGTCTTTTTTCAGCGATATCCATGCCTGACATGACCTTGACACGTGAGATCAAGGCGGACTGGAAACGCTTGAGCTGGGGAGGCATTGGAGCCTGATGAAGGATTCCGTCCACACGGTAGCGGATCCGCAGTTCATCTTCCGCAGGTTCAAAGTGAATGTCCGTGGCGCGGTCTTGAAAGGCCTCCCAGATGATCTGGTTCATGAACTTGATCACGCTGGCCTCCTGGTCCCCATCGGTGATTTCCTTATCTTCGCCGACGATCAGTTCAATGGGTTCATCTTCCTCCAGTTCATCGAGCGTCTCGGCTCCCACGCCGTAGTATTTTTTGAGGGCTTTTTCAATCTCTGCCCGAGGCGCCAATCCAAACCTTACCGGTCCTGCCGCTTCAAACTGAACGGCATTAAGTAGTCCGGGCTCGAAAGGATTGCTGGCAGCGATGAGCAGTTCACCATCCTTTTCCAAGGCGGGCATGATGGTGTACTGGAAGGCCACTTTAGTGGAGATGCGTTGCCTGATTTCTGCTGGAATATTGAGGCCTTGAAGATCCACAAAAGGCCAATTCAGCGCTTTGGCCAATCCCTTGAGAAAAGTTTCTTCCGTGATGCCCTTTTCGCGTGAGAAAAAGGCCAGCAGCGAATCATCCGAACCCCCGTCTACCGCGGTTCGCCACAGTGAACTCCACGTTTCAAATTGCTCCGGTGTGACCAGAGCCGCTTGATCGAGAAGCGTTTTAATAGATAAAAAAGGCGCTGCCATGTGATTTTCTACTGCCTCTAAAAACGCTGCAAAATAGGGAAAGTTGCGAAAGAGGTCAAAGGAAATGCGGAATGTGGGTCCCGGTTCTTGGATATTCCTTGTTTTAAGGTTCTTTTCCAGGCTCAAATGTTCGCATGGTATCCTTAAAGAACGCCACGATTACCGTGCTTGGAAAGGACAAGACCGGGGTGATCGCCCGGGTGACTCATTTTCTCTTTGAGAATGGGGCCAATATTGATGCACTGGAGGAACAGGTGACACGGGGTCAGTTCAGTATGACACTCCAGGCCAGTTGGTCCAGAAATCGCTGGTCGTCCAGGGTCATCGAAGACGGATTAACGGATCTTGGGCAAAAACTAGGAATGGAGATTAAGCTGAAAGTCCATTCTACGCGATCAAGGCAGCGCATGGCCATTTTTTGCTCACGGGAGGCTCACGCCCCTGCCGGATTGCTCGAGGCCCTTGCCAAGGGCAA
>JAAZXX010000736.1 GCA_014239995.1 Verrucomicrobiia bacterium | reverse complement strand
GCAAACACTAGAGTGTGGGTTTGGATCTGTGCCCCTTGAATTGCATTTACCCAGGCCCGTTGAATCCTGCCTTGCCCTCGGTGGTCGAGACACCACGGCGTTGGGTTTTTCTGCTCATGACCGGGCCTTCCTTGGTGCCTCCATCGGGCCCGTAAATGCTGACAGTAACATGGATCTTTTGTTCGACGCTATGCAGGACTTCAAGGGATGTTTTGGGGACACGCCCAAGTCTTTGGTTGCTGATGCTGATCCACATCTGATTTCCCGTCAGTATGCTGTATCGAGCCGTCTAACTGTTCGCGAAATAGATCATGACCTCGCGCATATCATGGCGGGCATTGGTGGGGAAGCATTGCCTGAAGATTGGATGGGTGTTTGCTTTGATCACGGTTTGGGAATGAAAGAAAAGATAGGCGGAGGAGGGGATGTTTTTCGGATCAAACAAGGGACTTGGCAGCGGTTAGCCGGACTTGCCCCCTACTGGTTGCCGGGGGGGGCACAACCCCATGGGGATAATCGAGCCTGTCTTTACGGCATGCTGCATGAGGTTTTCAAGGACAAGATGTGGGAGGTCTTGCCCGTATCGCTTCGGACACAGATCAATCATCTGGAAATGGAGCGCTGGAACAAGGTCTTTGACTCCAAGATCCAGTGCTGTCAGACGCGCAGTGCGACATATTGGTGGCATGGTTTGGCTGCGCTCCTCGTGGGGGCCACTCGAAACCGCTATCGAGGGGATGCATTTGGGGCCCTCAGGAGCATCTTGGAAAGCGAGACCTCTGAAGGGCAAGCCCAACTGGCCTATTCACATCCAATAATTGCCGCAGTGGATCCAAAGGCAATGTTGACACTCGATTGGCGTCCCATGCTCAGGTCCATCATCAACGATATGATGCAAGGTGAGTCTCCGCGAACTATTCTTCAAAAAGTTTGCGAAACGTTTGTTCTCTGGTTGGTACAACTGGTTGACTCCTTTGATCCCGGTTGTCTCGTTTTATCTGGTTCCACCTTTGAAAATAAATGCTTTACTGATTGGATCTTAAATCGGTTTAACGCGCGAGGAGTGAAGGTATTTATATCAAGTCATGTTCCTCCACATGACGCTGGTCTGGCTGTAGGTCAGTTACTTGCCGTGGCTCATGGAATGGAACAGAAAACACACACGATTTCATCAAAAGCCCTTATTCCAGGTAGATTGGAGCCATCAAGTGAAACACATCCTCCTAAAAAGGGCTGAATGCGCATATGGATTCAAGTGTTCACGCCACACACTGGATCCTATGGGCTCCATCGCTGGTAGGTAAAAGAGATGGCCTATTCTTGGTGGTTTAATACCATTTTTGAATAATGAATGTCTTGTTTTAAGGTTTAAGCTCTGGAAAATATTCAGTTATTAGTGTTTTCGTGGGAAACATATCTTGTTAGGCTCGTGGGGCTTTGGTTCCGATTTGAAAGAGAATGATTGAATCATGGAGACTGTGACTACAGATAGGCTTGATTTATGGGATATTCCGCATGCTGAGGATGGTGAACTCCCTGAAACCTACTCTCGACTCAAGCAGATGGCGCGCGCCAAGTTGATGAGGTTCAACAACCATCATTCCCTGCATGCAACGGATCTGGTCCACATTGCATGGATGAAACTGCAGCCAGGCCGCACATGGAAAGACGAGCGCCATTTTTTTGCCTATGCGGCAACTGTGATGCGAAACATACTGGTCGATCGGGCAAGGAAGCGACAGCGTGTTTCCCATGGAGGTCATCTTCGACTCTTGGATATAGACTCGGTTGAAATTGCTGAGGAGTGCAGCGATGGCCAATTACTTATGGTAGAGGAGGCGCTTGAATGTCTCAAGGAAGTGCATCCACAACATGCCAAGCTTATTCATCTTCGTTTTTTTATCGGCATGACAACCAAGGAAATCGCTGCTCTGATGGAACTTTCAGAAAGTTCGATTAAACGGATGCTTGTTTTTGCCAGAGCTTGGTTGGTTCGGTTTCTTCAAAATAATGAGGAATCCCGAAGGGTGTAAGTTCCGCTGTTGGTCAAATTGTTATGGGATTTGAAGAGCATCCTAGCGAGGTTGAGCGCTTATTTGACCAGGCAATTCAACTATCTGATAGCGAGAGGCTTGAATTTCTAAGTGCTGCGTGTGGGGATCGAGTTGCTCTGAGACAAGATCTTGAGACGCTCATTAAGGCACACCAACTCGCTGGCAACTTCATGACCAGGGAACCCCCC
>JAAZXX010000735.1:2021-2243 GCA_014239995.1 Verrucomicrobiia bacterium | reverse complement strand
CGGCGTGGGATCCATCCCCGATCTTGCCACCTATGAAAAACTCTCCTACCAGGGTCCTGAGGTGATGGTTGATACACACCTTGCAGACTGGAAATTTGTCAAGTTCCAGATTGAGGATGTCGGTCTTGGCAAGCCGGTGATCTATTTCATCAATACCAAAACGCACCGGGGACATCCCATGTTCATGCGCCAGATTGGCATTGCTCGCGGTGATGGTTCCAT
>JAAZXX010000735.1:0-2011 GCA_014239995.1 Verrucomicrobiia bacterium | reverse complement strand
CCGGCATGTTCACCTTCGAGTACGAACCCAACGATGCCTATCCCTTTGATCGCATCCAGCTCTCCCATGAGATGCTGGTCGAGCACATGCCTTATCTCCGCGGGCGCCTGGGTTATTATCCCATGCCCAGTCGAGCCCTTCCCCTGTACCGAAGGGAGAAGGAACAATACGACACGGCAGCCTTTCCCGTGGTGCTGGATGAAGACCTTCAAAGTGACCTGGGTTTTCTTCCGCTCAATGCGGAGGCATCCTACGGGCGCCTGAGCTTGATGCAGGCAGGTGAACTTCCCAGCCCGCGCGATATCGTGATCTACAGAACCCTGCCCAACGAAATGCCGCGCGTGGCAGGCGTGATCACCGCCGAGCGCCAGACGCCCCTCTCGCACGTCAATCTGCGTGCCATCCAGGACAGTATTCCCAATGCCTTTATCACGGAGGCCACCACCCAGAAGGATATCATCGGACTGCTGGGAAAGCTTGTCTACTACGAGGTCAACAGGAACGGATATGAATTGCGTGCGGCTGATGCCGCGGAGGTGGACAGCTACTTTGCCTCGATCCGACCGACCACGACACAATCACCCAGGCGCGACCTTTCCGTGAAGACGGCCCGCCCGCTCCATGCGATCGGGTTTGAAGATGGTGCCATCTTCGGGGTCAAGACGAGCAACCTGGCCACCCTGCATACCCTTGACTTCCCTGAAGGCACCATCCCGGATGGGTTCGGGGTGCCTTTTCATTTTTATGACGTGTTCATGCAGCACAACGGGTTTTATGACGTGGCCCGTGAGTTGATTGCCGGGGACGCCTTCATGTCGGACCGTGATGTGCGGGTTGATCAGCTCGAGGCCTTTCGCAAGTCCATCCAGACCGGGGGCATGCCGGGCTGGATGATGGTGGCCCTGGGAGAGATCCAGGCTTCCTTCCCCGAAGGCCAGGGCATTCGCTGCCGGTCGAGTACCAACAACGAGGACCTGCCGGGTTTCAGTGGTGCCGGGCTTTACGATTCCTACACCCATCAAACCGATGAAGGGCACCTGGCCGAGACGATCAAGCAGGTGTTTGCAAGCCTCTGGAATTTCCGGGCCTTTGAGGAAAGGGCTTTTTACCGGATCGACCATTTCACCACGGCGATGGGGGTGCTAGTGCATCCGAATTTCAAGGATGAAAGCGCCAATGGCGTGGCGGTGACCGATGATATTCTCTACCAGACCAAGGGGAACTACTACCTCAACACCCAGGTAGGCGAGGACCTGGTGACCCATCCGGATGGGACGTCGATTCCAGAGGAACTCCTGCTGGATTGGTGGCGCCCGCAGGACACCAAGATCATGCGTCGCTCAAGCCTGGCCCAGGGGAATGCCCTGCTCTTGAGCGAAGGTCATCTCGGCCTCATGCATGCATGCCTGGGAAAAATCCACAGCCGTTTCGCCAGGCTGTATGGCAAATCCATCAATGATCCGGCCTTTGCCATGGAAATAGAATACAAGGTCACTCGCGAGGGAACCCTTGCCATCAAGCAGGCGCGTCCATGGGTCTTTTGAAAGTGAATTTTTTTGTGACATACATCAAAACTGAAACATCCTATGACAAATAAAATACTGCGAATCGTATTGGCTGCCGCGTGCATGGCCACCATGCCGGTGAACGTGACAGGTCAACAAACAGATGGGGAACGCCGCCAGCGCCCGGAAGGGGAACGCCGCCAGCGTCCGGACGGGGGTTTCGCTGGAAGACCTGGAGGAGGTCCTCCCCAGGGTGGCGGCTTCATGCGCATGTTACCCATCATGGCCGCGCTGGATGCGGACGGTAACGGTGAGATTTCCGCTGATGAGATCAAGGGGGCTACTGCTGCCCTGAAGACACTCGACAAGAATAAGGATGGGAAATTAACCGCCGATGAATTGCGCCCCAATTTCGGAGGGAACCGGGGCGGATTCGGTGGTCGTGGTGGGATTGGACCCCGCGGTGAGCGGTCAGGGCGACCCTCATTTGACGGGGATACCGAGCC
>JAAZXX010000734.1 GCA_014239995.1 Verrucomicrobiia bacterium | reverse complement strand
ATACGCAGGGAAGCAGTCCAATCTCTGGCGATCTCAAGGCAAACTTCGCAACTAACCCAGCTTCTGGATGGGCTTCAGCGTCTTGAGGCTGGTAAAAACCCCCACCCCAATACATTCGCCCAACTGGGCCATTTGGCGCTTGAAGAACCCACCAAGGAACTGCAACGCCAGAAAGCAGCCATTCAACAATCACTAAACTCATCCCGGATAAGGATGGCTAAATAGACAGGTTCTGTTCGCTTGATTTCACGAAGTTCCTGATTGGAAAGGCGACTCAAGAGATAGGCAGCACCTTCGGGAAAATCGGGTAGTTGTATTTCCCTGCGCTTGTGATCGCTTGCTTGTGTCGCCGCAGTGGACCACACTGCTGAGCAAAGGAGAAGGCAAGCACAGAACATGAGTCGGTGTCCAAGGCATCGTTTCTTCTTGGTTCTACTTTTCATCCAACAGTGTATCAAAGTAATTCATGGTTTCCTCAAGAACGTGTTGAATGCCTTGGTCCATGGAATGCCTGGTTACCTTCAGCGCCACGTTGCGCGCCTCAAGGGATTTGAATTCACTGCATGCCAGCAAGGCCTGCAGTCGCACACGTGGATGCTCGTCCTCCACTCGCAATCGCAGCAACTCCAATGCCCCCGGTACTGCTTGATTCCAGAAACGGAGCACACGTACCGCCCCGGCACGGGCCCTCCACTCGGAAGATTCCAGGAGATGATTCAATAAGTCCAGCTCCAGCACTCCCAATCCCTGATAAACCCAAAGCGTCTCAAGGAGCAAGCGTTCGTTGGCTGAAGTCGCTTGCTTCAAGGATGCTGTCCAACGATCCAATGAGGGAGTGACTTCAGCCGGGGTTTTTTCCTGAAGTTGCCGACGTGCCCAGTGACGATTTCGGCTTTCCGGGCTGTTGAGCAATGCCAAGAGTCCATCGGTATCCATTTTCTGGAACGCGGGAGGGATGGACAAGGGACGCTCTCCTGAGCGGATGCGCCAGATACGTCCATGACGGTGGTCCCGTCCCAGCCGTCGCTTGGGTTGTGAGGTGTTTTCGATCAAGGCAGAATAAAAATCCGCCACGTAAAGCGCCCCATCCGGCCCGATCTTCAGGGCGAGTGGACGGAAGAAGGGATCTTCCGAGACCAGAAGGTCTGGTGCGACGCGCTTGACCGCGTAGGCGGAGCCTTCCTCAGTCATATCATACCACACAATGCCTCGGAATCCCCCGGACAACTGGTTGGCCACAAACCTTCCCTGGGCCGCCTCTGGGAAATGGGTGGACTCCAGCAGTTGAATGCCGGCGGCTGGCCCAAGTCCGTCCGGGGCAAAAGAAAGGGTTCGGTGCTTGTTCCGTTTTTCTTTGGGGTAATGAAACCTGCTGGAGAGAAGGTCCAGGCCGAAATAATCATGGGATGAGGCGTCGAGAATGATCCCGTCACCCCACTTGGTGAAACTCAGACCCCATGGATTCCAAAATGCGTAAGATACATGGACGTTCATGCGATGCGTGCGTGGTTCATAACGAAAGACACCTCCGTCCTTCACGCGTTCAGGCCCATAGGGTGTTTCAATCTGCGAGTGGAAAAAGATGCCTTCCATGAAATACAGTGCGCCATCCGGGCCCCATTGGAAGTTGTTGATGGAGTGTTCGACATCCTCCCCTCCAAAACCGTGAAGGATGGTTTGAACCGTATCCGCATGGCCATCACCCGTGGTATCCCTTGCATGGATAAGATTGGGAGTTTGTGAAATGTAGACACCTCCATGCCCCAGGGCGATCCCGTGGATCATGTTCAATTGATCCAGGAATACCGTCTGTTGATCAGCGGTGCCATCGCCATCCGTGTCCTCGAGGATGATCACCGAATCATCCGGTGGAGTGCCGGGGATGGGGTGCGGCCAGGTAGGTGAGTTGGCCACCCACAGGCGTCCTTCGCTGTCAAACTCCATGGCAACAGGATTGGCGATCCGATGTGATTGCTCGGTGGCAAATGCATTGATGGTGTATCCCGGAGGGAGTCGAAACTGTTCCATGGCCTCGACAGGCGTCAGCATGTCGCCTTGTCCCTCGTGCAGGTCGCCTCCCATTGGCGTGACC
This sequence comes from Verrucomicrobiia bacterium, assembly GCA_014239995.1. GTDB lineage: Bacteria > Verrucomicrobiota > Verrucomicrobiia > Limisphaerales > AAA164-E04 > AAA164-E04. Next base: position 157 of record JAAZXX010000734.1, on the reverse strand, counting down.
TTTCCAAGTTCTGGATGTCGGATGCCATGATAGTCAGGGGTCGTTTTCCATGTGTTGGAGGGGGGGTGATATACGCTCCAGATACTGAGTGGTGCAGGTTTTTCCATGCGCCAAATACGACGATCATGCTGTTCCATGATGTCCGTCCATTGATCCT
>JAAZXX010000733.1 GCA_014239995.1 Verrucomicrobiia bacterium | reverse complement strand
GGCCGAATTAATCGATCTCTATCCCACAGTCTCAAAGCTGTGCGGCTTAAAAATCCCCGGCAACAATCAGGGCAAGGACATATCGGGTATGCTCGACGACCCTGCCGTCAAGGTCCGTGATGCTGTGCTCTCCAGTGGCAAAGGCAGACTACTCCGCACGGAAAAATGGGCCTTGCTCGATTACGGAAAAACCGGGGAACTCTATGACATGGAGAAAGACCCCAAACAATACAACAATCTCATCGATGATTCCAAATACGCCGAGGTGCTCTCCGGCATGAAAGAGAAACTGAAAGCGAAGCTTGCTGAAGTCCAGAAGAACGACTTGGATGAAAAGTAATAACGTGAAAAACGCACTAACCTTTAATAAAAAAATACCTACATCCATGAGAAAAAACAAAGGAATCCAATTCTTCAAGACGTTGCTCCCTCTTAGTGTGATTGCAATCAGCTTGAATGCACCGCAACTTTTTGCTCAAGCCTCAAAGCCGAGGGTGAACAACGAGAAACCCACGGAACGCAAGCAAGTCAAGCGGATGCATCCGCATGCCCTCAAGCTCATTCTTCAGGGCAATAAAAAGGAGGCCATCGCTTACCTAGAGGCGACCTCTGAGAATGCGGTCAACCCTGAGCACACCAAGATGCTATTAGACCTTGCTCACGGCAAACCGAACGCCTGGAAGTTCGACGCCGAGACTTGGCCATGGAAACGCACTCTTCCAGATACTTCCCTGAAGAAGAATGCCCCGACTGACAAGTTCACCATCGCCTTCGGTGGAGGAGCGGGCTATGTCCCCGCGAACGAACGCATTTGGGATACCATCGGGGCGATCGATCCGCGCGCCCTACTTCTGCTGGGCGATAATGTTTACATCGATGACCCGAAGAACCCCGAGATGCAGCTTTTTCATTACTACCGCCGGCAAAGCCAGCCCCAGTGGGCGAAGCTTGCCAGGGAAATACCGATCTATGGGATCTGGGATGACCACGACTTTACCACCAACGACGGGTGGGGTGGCCCGGCTATTGAAGAACCCAAGTGGAAGCGCGAGGTGTGGAAAGTCTTTAAGGACAACTGGGATAACCCTTATTATGGAGGTGGCGAAGAGCAGCCCGGTTGCTGGTTCGATTTCAAGCTTGGTGAGGTTCACTTCGTGTTGATCGACGGGCGTTACTACCGCGAGTCGCCCAAGGGAAAGGGTCCTTCAATGCTCGGTTCCGCCCAGATGGAATGGCTCAAGAAAACCCTCAAGAAGCCCGCCGTCTTTACTGTGATCTGTTCCAACGTGCCCCTTGCCCCCAAGGTGAAGCCGGGATCGAAGGACACTTGGGACGGGTACGATGGGGAGCGCCAGCGGATCTATCAGTTTATCGCGAAGCAGAAGATTCCCGGCATCATTATTCTTTCGGCTGACCGTCACCGTTCGGACGCCTACAAGATTGACTCGGGAATCCAAGGAATGTACCCGCTCTACGAATTCAGCTCATCGAGACTGACCAACCAGCACGTGCATGGCCTGATCAAGACCTCGCTCTTCGGGTACAACGAGAAGCAATCCTTTGGCCGGGTTGACTTTGATCTCAAGGCGAAGGATCCGACGGTAAAGTACACCGTGGTGAATATCGACGGCAAAGCCATTCACTCCCTCAAGGTCAAAAGAAGCGAACTCCAATTCAAGTAGACCGCCCGAATCATGAATATACCAAAATCACTCCTCTGCACTCTGTCCTTAACGGTTATCGCAATAGCTCCTGCCTCGCAGGCCACTGCTCAGGATGCGGAGATGCTCCGTTTTTCCAGAATCATCAATGACAACATGGTGTTGCAGCAGCAGAAACCCATTACCCTGTGGGGATGGGCCAAGCCGGATGCTGAAGTGAAGGTTACCATGACTCAGGATACCACCATTGGAAAGTCGGCAGCAGACAAGCTTGGTGAGCCTTTCGGTGCCGGGAAAGACAACGATGCCTACACGGTAACGATGCGTTATGTAGAGAAGAATCCACCAAAGCTGGAGACCCGAACGCTCAAGGCCCAGGCCGGCAGGGATGGCCGCTGGAGTGTGCAATTCCCCTCTGCGAAGGCCAGCTTTAAGCCCACCTGGCTCATTGCCGAGTCCGGCCAGAAAATGATTGTGGTGCAGAATGTGCTTATCGGGGAAATCTGGCTCTGCGCCGGGCAAAGCAACATGGGTTGGGGAAATTTCAACCGCAAGGACCGTGAAGCGGCCTCAGCTGATTTTCCAGGCTTGCGT
>JAAZXX010000732.1 GCA_014239995.1 Verrucomicrobiia bacterium | reverse complement strand
CAAGGGATCTCCATGGTGGGCTCAGCAAAAGCCCAAAGCAGCTGAAGATATTTACACCGAACTCGCCCGGTGCATTTTTCGATCGCGTAACGCCGAAGCCATTCGTTCAGCTTTGGAAGTAACCGCCAGCACCGATGAAAGAACCTCCAGAGCCTTGCTGAAGGGATTTCGTGAGGCTGCTTTCAAACGTTCACAGGGTGCATGGATTGCGGATGGTGCCCCCATTAATCTGGAGACCCCTATTCAAGCCCTCGACACCCTGTCAGAAGCTTCGGACAGCATCATCGCTGAGCTGGCAACGGCCCTTCAAGGAGCCTTTGACTGGCCAGGCAGGGATACACCTGTTGATAGAGGTCCAGCTGTGGTCGCCCTCACGGAAAGTCAGCAGGAACTCTTTGACATGGGGCGCGACCTTTACCAGATAAGTTGCGGGGCCTGTCACCAGCCACACGGAATGGGACAGGATGGCCTCGCTCCGCCGTTAAAGGATTCTGATTGGACGACGGGATCCAAGGAGCGGATGATTCGCATCGCACTCCATGGGCTACAAGGGCCGATCGAAGTGCATGGCAAGCAGTGGGAGCTGATCATGCCTGGCCTTGCTGTTTTTGAAGATCAACAACTTGCCTCCATCCTTACTTATGTGCGCCGTTCGTGGGGGCATACGGCCAGTCCCGTCGAGTCTTCGGAGGTCACGGCCATCCGTGCTCAGCATCCCGACAGGGAAGACATGTGGACGGTCAAGGAACTCCTGCAGATCAAATGAACATATTCCGGCTCGATGACAAGATAACGCTTGTAACCGGTGCTGGATCCGGCATAGGCAAGGCCATCGCGACCCTCTTTGCGGAAGCAGGAGCCTTTGTTGGAGTCATTGACCGGGACGGCTCCGCCGCTGAAGCAACGACGCAGTCCATTCTTGCCAGTGGGGGGCGCTCCACCTCCTACACGGTGGACGTGGCCGACTCGGAAGCCTGCCTTGAACTGGCCGAAACCATTCAGGAATCCTTTGGAAGCATCGATATACTCGTCAACAATGCCGGGATAGGACACGTGGGGACGCTCCTCGAGACGGAGGGGGAAGATCTCGATGCCATGTATGCCGTCAACGTGCGAGGCGTTTTCAATATGACCAAGGCGGTCCTCCCCGACATGATCGGTGCCGGGCAAGGAAATATCATCAACTTGGCGTCCATCGGCGGTGTGGTGGCAGTCAGGGATCGTCTGGCATATTGCACCACCAAGTTTGCAGTGGTCGGTTTCACCAAATGCATTGCCCTGGACCACGCCTCAGAGGGCATACGCTGTAATTGTATTTGCCCAGGACGGGTGGAAACCCCCTTCGTAAAGGCTCGCCTGCAGGAATACCCTGACCCAGAAAAGGCATACCGTGAAATGGCTTCCACTCAGGCTCTCGGACGTATGGCACAACCCGAAGAGATCGCCGCTGCAGCGCTCTACCTTGCCAGCGAAACCTCGGCCTTCATCACGGGAACCCCTTTCCTGATCGATGGGGGTTGGAGTGCAGGCAAGTGAGACACCCATCAGCCTCTCGGAGACCCACAACAGGGACTCCCTGGCATGAGACAGCTCGTACGAAAGGTTTCAGGACGCATCCCTGCAACTGGAAAAACAAACGTATGCTTGGACAAGCTGCCACGGATGTGATTTATTCCCTTTCTTGGAAGCATGGAAGACACAAACGCATTGATCGAACAACGCTGCCTGAAGCTCAGGGAGCTCAAGGACAGAGGTTTAAACCCTTTTGAAAACAAGTTCACCCCTGAGGAGACCTGTGCGCAAGCCAGGGAAAACTACCAGGAAGGACGCCTTGTTAAACTTGCCGGCCGCATCACAGCACAGCGCTTGATGGGCAAAAGCCAGTTCCTCGATATCAAGGATGGTAGTGGACGCATGCAGATCTATGCGCAGAAGCAACATCTTGGAGACGAGGATTTTCAATTGCTGAAGTCGATGGATATGGCCGATTTCATCGGCATCCAAGGCAGCATGTTCACGACCAGAATGGGTGAGATTTCGATCAAGATCGATCGTTTCACCACCCTTTGCAAGGCACTGCGACCCCCTCCGGAAAAATGGCATGGTCTGGAGGATACGGAGATTCGGTATCGTCAACGTTATCTGGACTTAATAGCCAATGACGAAGTAAGAGACGTGTTCATCAAACGCAGCAGTATTATCCGTGAAATCCGGGAATATCTTCATGCGCAGGCCTATATGGAGGTGGAAACACC
>JAAZXX010000731.1 GCA_014239995.1 Verrucomicrobiia bacterium | reverse complement strand
ACTGATATCGCTCCAACCCCAAAAATGTTTAGCATTACTGCCGTATGCTCCAGCACGTTTAGAGGCAGCATTGAGTTCGCTCTGCCGTTTTTGATCCATTAGTCCGTGGAATCTAACGCTGGCGATTTGTACTTTACCTGGGCGACGCCTTGCGAATGCCTCGGCCATTTCCTCGCCCAACCATTTACCTAATGAATACGCGTCTTCAGCGAAACTAGGCTGTAATTCATCTATAGGGAAATATGGCCGGGCAGTGACGTTTTTCGAAAAAATTGCACCGATGGCATTTACTGAAGAAGCCAGGACGATCTTGGCGATCCCTAATGATTCAGCTGATTCAAGTATGTTCCATGTGGAGGTCATGTTGACTCGGAAAACTTCGTGCTCAGGAGCTATGACGGGGTTTGTGATAGCTGCCATATGAATCACAGCATCACAGCCTTGCATGCTAGAGAGAACTTGACCGAAATCGGTCACATCCACGGTCTTGAATGTATAGTCCTGCGGTTGAACAATGCCCATGTCGCTAGGTGGATTTTTATCGATTCCAACCACGTTGTAACCAGTGTCAAGGAGATTCTGGACGATGTGTTGACCGGCTTTTCCAGTAGAACCGGTTACGTAAATAGTTTTCAAAATTTCGGTCCTGTTTTCAAACTGTTCTATGTCTGAGGGTATATGTCTAACAGTTAGAGATGACGACGAGGGTCGTTCATGTTCTCGTCGTTTGGCGTAATGTTGTTCAATTTTGAGGCGTTTATCCTGCCATGCAACAGCAGTTGTAAGAATGGACCTAGAACGTTGGTTCCATCAAGACGTCTAAGAAGCCAATCGGCCCTCGGTCATCAGCGTACCAAAGACGATTTTCCCTTATAGTCATTCCGTGTACTTGAACTGGATCGTTCACCCTGAAAGCGTCATAACAGCGGCCATCCTCAAGACGATGCCGGCTTACCACGCCAAATGCTGTGTCAGCAATCCAGACGTGACCTTCCTGCTCGGCCCATGAGAGTCCATGGACTCGGAATCCTGGGGCTTTCATTTTGTGGATTTCGCTCCAATTTGAAGTGTCCATTACATGGACATATTGCGAGGGTGGTGAGGCGATGTATAGGTTCCCGTTTTTCCATTCCAGACCATGATCACCTGTCGCTTGGGATTTCCTCCCTGCTTCTGCGTCAAGATGTTCACGTGTTGCGTTGACCCCGGCGCCGGGAGATGGATATTTTTCCACGGTTTTCCCGGTATCGATTTCTATTTGAAATATCTCGCAGCTGTATGTAGATGCGACCCAAACGTAACCGCCGCCAAGCGTGATTCCGCTTGAGTGTTCGGTTTCCGTTGGGATATCGTGTAAAACCTCGCCAGTTAACCAATCGACTTTGTACACGTGGTTGTCACCCTGATCGATGATCCAAAGGCCATCATCTGCAGCTTGAAGGCCGTTTGGTTTGGGGCCAGGTGCATTGAACTGAAATATGGGATCGGCAACTTTATGGGGCATGAGGTTTTTCTCACTCTCTAGCACTAAGGGAATCCCGAAAGCACTGAAACGGGCATTTTATTATTGTCTTGTGGCGGTAGTGTAACGTGCTATAACGATACTCGATACACAAGTGCTCGAGCGCTTATGGTCACAATATCCAAGTCAGATGGCACTAGGAACTAATGTCTTTCATCCAGATCATCGTTCTCGCACTCGTGCAAGGAATTACCGAATTCTTGCCTATAAGCAGTAGCGGCCATTTGATTCTTGGATCGTGGTTGTTCGATTGGCCTGATCAAGGATTGGTTTTTGATGCGGCAGTTCAGATCCCCATTAAATGGAACATTCCAGTCATCCTGATTTTCATTATTTTGATTGGCATTTCAGGCACTTGGGGAATGGACAATGTGGAGGAGAATATCGACCTTCTGGGAATGGCTCCTGAGGATGAACCAGCGGTAAAGAAGATGAAACAATACAGTGCTGAATTCGAAGCAGGGCAGATTGGAATGCTGCTCATCGATGGTTACATCAAAGGTGACTCAGATGACAACATAGCAGAAAACGATGACCCATTCAAGAATCTAGAAGGAATTGACAACCTATCGAAAAAACTCAACCTAGTGGAACACACCACTGCCGTTAGCATCGTGTTCCTGATGAAATCAGTTGGGGTTTCAGTGAATATCTCTGGGACCGATCTCTCGGTTCCTTGCGAACTTCTACCCGAAGGAATTGACGACCTCTGCCTGTTGATATTTGACAATGAATTCG
>JAAZXX010000730.1 GCA_014239995.1 Verrucomicrobiia bacterium | reverse complement strand
TAGATAATTGTTCATATTGTATTTTTTTAATTTTTCCATTAAATTCTCCCTTGCAAGTTAGTCCGCAGTATTTCTGACTTGCAGATTTTGCTTTAAATTTTTTTAAGCAATTTTTACAGGTTTTCCAATTAAAGACACTTCCTGTCCTTGTTTTAATTGCGAAAAAGGATCATTCCCCAGTGGGTCACTTGATGTTTGTCGGGATCCCTGACCGTTGTAATGGATGGTGAGGGTTTTCAGCAAATGCATGACTTGGCGCTTTTTCGAGAGTCACACTCACTCGTCATATCCCCCCAGGCTGCGGATCCAGATATTACGGAAACGCATTGGGTTTCCATGATCCTGCAGCTGGATAGGCCCACGTGGTGGGTGCGGTTGACTGTAATCTCCAACACCTCGATGTTTTGTGGGGCCCGGATAGGCCTGTCGATGATGCAGAAGGACGCCATTATGAAGGACCGTGACATGGGCTTCCTTTACCAGTTTGCCATCTTCCCAACGCGCCGTCTCAAAAATGATGTCGTAGCTCTGCCACGCACCAGGTACCTTACTGGCGTTGACCAGTGGGGGGCGATGGCCATACATGGCACCTGCCTGTCCATCGGCATAGGTCCGGTTATTGAAGGAGTCCAACACCTGCACTTCGTATTTTCCGTAAATGATCACTCCACTGTTCCCACGGCCCTGGCTTTCCCCCTCAACCTTGTGGGGGGTGGCGAATTCAATGTGCAGTTGAAAATCACCGAACTGCTGCTTGGTCTGGATTGACCCGGATTTTGGAACAACTTCCATGTAGCCGTTTTCCACTTTCCACCCTGCCGGTTTGTTCCCTGCCTTCCATTGTGCCAGATCGGTACCGTTAAAAAGGATCACGGCATCCGAGGGAGCCGGGGCGGAATGGCTGAAGGTCGTTCCCGGTGTGACTTTTTTCGGAACGGGACGGTTGCCATCGTGAACTTTCCAGGCTTGTCCCGGAATTTGAGGTGTGTCGGTATAGCCCACTGGTTTATCTGCTGCGTGGGTGACAGAAACCGCCGCGACGAGCATGATTCGATTAAGAAAAGAGATTTTCATATGTTTTTTGTCCTGTTTCTCCGGGAATTTCATCTCAGGATTCCCCATGAATGGCAAGTCACAATTCACAGGGACACCTGTCAAGCAGCCGAGATGCTGCACGTATTCCCAGTGGATATGGTTTTTTGAAATGATATCCAATTCCGCGTTGACACCATAAATGATTCGATTCCTGATTCACAGGGGGGGGTGTTAACACCGAGCCCCGTCAAGCGGTGACCTGAGGCCCGGTTTTATCTCAGCCCATCCAGCCATCATTTGGCCCGAAAGTAGGATTGCCCCTGATCCGTCTGGACAGTGTAAGGTTTGGCTGCGCCCTGGATCGGGGTCCATGGACCCAGCACGGAGGAGGCACTTTCCAGTGTGGTTCCTTCCCATACGATGGATACCTGTCCTCCATTTGCCGAGATGGCCACCGAGGTCGGCAGTGAGCTTGGCACCGCGGGTGTCGGGTCATCCATGGGAACCGGGTGGCTGAATACGGTGTAGAAGGTGGTTTGTGTTGGGGTGTCTTGGCCAAGTTCAGGGCGGTTTTCCGAGCTGATCTCTCCCTTTGCGCCCACCAGGATCTCGGTGGTCGTCATTGCGACCGTGGGACGGAAGGTCCGGATGTCCACATCGTTCTGATTGACGAATGCAAAGAAGCTCGGGGTTATGGCCCCAAAGCCGGTCTCGGACTCATAGCTCATGACGCGAACGAATGTCTGGGGGAGCCCGAGCTTGTCACCGAATTCATCGCGCAGGACACCTTCATAGGCGACGGTAACGCGGTTCAGGGCATCGGATGCGAGATTCACACGACCCAGCTCGGGCAGGAAATGTGTGGTATCTGTGCCGCCTGTCTCTGAACCCAACTCGTTGACCGTGGTGGACCCGGCAAAACTTTCGGCTCCGGTTTTCCTTGTATCAAATGCGGCCAATCTCACCACTTGAATGGGCTCGAAATTTTCATCCTCAGCAGGGAGTCCATCCTCTGCCAGCAAGCCCATGCTACCCGCGAGGAAGATATAGGGGCTGTTGATATGTCCTGTGATTCGGGTGGCATCGCCCCGGCTGGTAGAGAAGGTCGCTGTATCGGAGGAAATATCGATCGGAAGGTCCTCCAGCAAACTCACGCTGCCTGTCTCGTTTCCTTGGTTGTCATGAAAGTAGATGGTTTCATGGACCCTGATTGCAAAGCCACCCAGGTAG
>JAAZXX010000072.1:5432-10781 GCA_014239995.1 Verrucomicrobiia bacterium | reverse complement strand
ACTCATGCTCATTAATTAAAGGGTTCTTCATCCACTGTTTCCTCAAAATTAATCACCTCAACGAGATCCTTGTGCAAGTTTCTCGATGACTGCCTGGGTATCGGGTTCTCGACCAAACCAGACGAAAAAAGCCAGTAATCCACTCACGTTGTTCACCAAGTTCAAGGTTGGCGGTCACGATCGATTTCGTGACTTGATCTATCAAGGTGATCGTCGTGGCAATGATTGCCATGGTGATTCTTTTCTTGGCACGTCGGCATTTCGATGTGCATCGACTGTTCGGGCAGGTTGCACTCGGTTTAATGTTCGGGGGTATTGCTGGCAACTTGATCGACCGTTTTCGTATTGGGCATGTCATTGATTTTATCTATTTTTTCACCTACCGAAAAGGTGGGGGGGAGATAGGTTTTCCCGCTTTCAACGTGGCGGATTCAGCCATATGCGCCGGGGTGACTTTTCTTTTTTTTATCTCCCTCCAGAAGGATATGGAATCCAAAGCCCCTCCTGTCAGCCCTTCCGCAAGGTAGAAGGGTAGTGATGGTCACTCCTATCCATGAGAACTCTCTGATGTTGGTATGCAAAAGCAAGCAATCCAGGAAGCGACACTTTTAGCATCCGCGCTCTGGATTGCCGGGCCAACGGCCTGTGGCAAAAGTCGTCTTGCCATGCAGTTGGCCAAGTCCTGCGATGGAGAAATCATTTCAGTGGATTCGATGCAGGTATATATGGGTATGGATATCGGGACCGCTAAAACAAGCAAGGAAGAACAATCTTCTGTAAGGCATCACATGATCGACCTAGTGAAGGTCACAGAATCCTTTGATGTGGCTCAGTTCCGAAAAGAGGCATTAGCGGCTGCACTTGACATCGCGCAGCGCGGAAAGCTGATCATCTTTTGCGGGGGTACGGGGTTTTATTTTAGGGCACTCCTGCAAGGCCTTGGTAAGGGGCCCCCATCTGACCCTGTTCTTCGTCAGGAATTGAACGATTGGCCCATCAGGGAACTTTGCAAGGCTTTGGAAAGCGCTGATCCTGAAACTTATGCCAGCATTGATCGTTCCAACAAGCGAAAGCTGGTGCGGGCTTTGGAGGTCGTGCGCTTGACCGGCCAGTCCTTTTCCTCATTTAAACCCGAAACGAGCCTGAGCCCACCAGGAAGTGGGAAACGATTTTGGCTTCTGGAACGTGCTGCACCGGAGCTTCGTAAGCGGATTGATGATCGAGTGGATAAGATGATTGAAAGCGGGTGGATCGATGAGGTGCAGCGATTGATGGACCTGGGCCTGCGTGAGGGTAGCACAGCTTCGCAGGCCATTGGTTACGGGCATATCATGAACTACCTGCGCGGACGTAACTCACTTGATGCGACCATTGATGAGATCAAAAAGAAGACCTGGCATTATGCCAAACGACAGCGGACCTGGTTCCGCCACCAGATCTGCGGGGATACCATCGACATGACAATGGCATCCCCCGTGGAGCATATCCGTCATTTCATGACATCGATTTCCTGATCTCGTGACTTTGTGAGTCACAGGTGTGTGTCCTCTGGGATTTCTGCCAAGGTATAATAGGCTTCTGTATGCAACAGAGGGGCTCCATCGCGGCTTTTAAGATGGGTCGTGTGGAGTTCGTGCACGTATCCCTTGCGGATCGGTGAGAGGGTTAAACGTACGCGAAGGCCGTCTTCGGACACCTTTGCGCCGGTGATGGCAACGTCTTTTTTATCCCCTTCCGGTCCTCCGTATCGACTTTCCAATCGGTATGTATAGCTCTCCATTTTGTAGCTGTCAGGGTCGCCTGCAGTTTGAGCGTCCACGGGCTTGGTGAAAGATAACTCGAAGCCGTCTGGGCGAGCTTTCATCTCATGCATCTCAAACGGGATCTTACCTGTCCATCGCAGGCGTTGCAGACCCCATGGGCGATTGCCGCGTCCACCCCATCCAGCGTTAGACATCCCTACAAAAAGGGATGCATCTTTGCCAAAACAGATGCGGATGATACCGCACTGAAATCCTTCGCGAAAAGGAAAACAGGCTCCTTGCCAGTGTCCCCTGACGTTCTCCAGTTGAACACGCATGACCGTGGCGTGGTGTTGGTCTGCCACAAACAGTTGTCCGGCAAACGGACCAAATTTGCCCTCGGTCAGATCCCAACGCAGCCCGCTTGGACTCTTGCCCATCTTATCGTAAGGAAACCAGACTGCAGGCATTTTAAATTGTGGAATCTGTTCGTGCATGTCTTTCATCCATGTCCCTGAGACGGGTTTTGGCATGGTCTCGAACGGAGGTCCTGCTAGTTTTTGTGTGGGTAATCCCCACGGATGTCCGTGGTAATCTCCGAATTCAAGATGCGAGAGCTTTGAGGCGTTGCACCATTCACCCTGATTGTCGGTGTAGAAGATGTCTCCCCATGGACTGTCCTCCACCCCGGCTGGAGATCGTAGACCCGCTGCCATTGGAAACATTTCGCCTGACTCGGGATTGATACGAACAGCCCAACCTCGCCAGTGGGACTGTTTGATATCTGGATCTGCGTAGGGCTGTCCTCCAAAAGGTTTGTTCAGTGTCACCCACATGTAACCTTCTTTGTCCATACGTGGGCCAAAGTTATATTCGTGGTAGTTGCCTGATATGTCCCAGGCATCGCATACAGTCTCAAAAATATCAGCTTCACCGTCTCCGTTGCTGTCCTGCATGCGGGTAAGTTCACCGCGTTGTGCTGTGTAGATCCACCCATCATGTTCGAGGAAGCCCAGGGGTTGTGCCAAACCACGTGCCCACGGTCGGAAAATTGCGTCGGCCGGGTCTCCGTAGGCATGTTCCACCACGTAAACATCACCCCGACGTGTACCCACCAGTATATTGCCATCTGACATCAGAGTCATCGCACCGACCTCCATCGGGAGATCCTCGGTCGGGAAGGTATCCATATGGTAGTAATCCGCCTCCTCGGCACCTTGCATCGAAGCGCATGCGAGGCAGCCGACCAGCACCATGGCTCTGGATGTTCTCAAGCCCATTGCGTTCATTAGAGTTCCTGTATTCATTGTTTGTTTAAAGACATGCTGATGACCATACATAAGGTCCCTACCATTCGATGATCTGCTCGATGTGGGCGGCGGGTGTATCCATGGGGACCAGAATCAGAACCTGCGTTTTGGTATCACGAATCCGGATGATGGGTTTTAAGGGGAAAGAGGCATTCAGGCGTATCTCGTATTGATCATTTACCCTGAAGTGGTTGTTTCCCAATTGGGTGAATGGATCCCCCTCGACAGCAAGGAAATACAGGCCCTTGGCAGCACTCTCCGTCGTGATCCTGAAAGTGCGCTTCAGGATGGCGCCACCAGGCTGGATGACGGGCTTGGGGGATTCTTCAATGATAGCAGTGCCCAATTCGTAGCGAAAAACGGGCCGATGCGTACCTTTTTCCAGTGAATAGCCCTTGAAACGTCCCCCGACATGCCGACTGGTCAATTCTGGATCTGGCCACGGGGCCCATGAGGAATCCTCAAGAAAGGCAAAAGCTGGTCCCTTTGGGAGGTCAAGTACATCCGTTCCCAGGGGCTCAAGAAAGGTGTCTGTACGACCGCTTTGCACTCCGGAATGGTCGAAAAAACGACCACGCCAGACCTTGGCCATCCGCACCACATTGAAGTCATAGGCAACGTTGAGCTTTTCAGGGAAACCGGTGAGAATAGCCCGTGGTCCCACATCCTTCATGAACGTGCGGTGCACAATAGGTTTATCGGCAGGTACAAGCTCCATGGCAATTTCACCTTTCGGAATCACCCCTACAGGCAAAGGCATGGAGTTCTTGAGCGAAAGATAGGACCAGATAGCATCCACTTGCTTACCGGGATCACCGCCAAGGATATCCACAAAAGCGGATTTTCCATCGGGCCAAAACTGGGGCATGCGTGTTCCTGGGCTGAATGAGGCTGGATCCAGCAAAAAGGCTTTGAACCAGCCCGGTTGAACACGGTCATAAATTGTCGATAAATCGATGCCTTGAATCGCAAGCGCATCCTGCCCCGCTACGCGATGACATGTAATACAGGCAAGTCCAGAGACCCCGGTAAATCGCTGCCCAACACTTGCGGTTTCCTCGGAAAAAAGGCTTTCCTCCGCAAAAACCCCTTGCTTGTCCACGATGCCCACGGCCTTCACGAAGCGTTCCACCTCTGAAAGAGGAAAAGCAGGCATGCGGGTTGCCATGTAATGTCGCACATGCAAGTCATCAGAGCGCATGATACTGGTCATGGCTTGCGGTTTGAACTTGGCTCCTGCATGGTCGAGTTTTGGTGGAATCTTCCCTTCTTCACCAAGGTCAATTTCAAAGGTGGTGTTGAAAAAACCCGCGGCCAATGCATCGGAAGGCCCCCCGATACCACCACGTTCATGGCACGCATAACAGTTGAATGCGGCCAATGTATGGTGGACCTTTTCGGATGCTGTCGGTGGTGTGACAACTCTTTCATAAGACTGGAGGGCCGCTTTGATATCGGTCTGTTGATTTTTTGACAGTCCGTAATCAGGAACACCTTTTCGTATTTTATCCCCGAGGCAGCCGTTGGCGTTTTCTAAATTCAAGTCTCCCAGCATGCTGGCCGGGCGCATGGGTTTCCAGTTGTTCATGGGGTGGCAGGAGACGCAACGCAATGCGGTGAACATTTGCGCCCCCATGCGCGCCTTGGCCTGATCCAACTTGAAGGGTTCTGTCCCGAGTGGAATCATGGGTTTGCCTGTATTGCGAACCATGACTTCGGTCGGAATGGGTTTGCCGTTGCGAGCCTGTGTTCCGGGTGGAGCCCAGAACACATTCAGGACACTGCCTCCTCCGCCGTTGAAGAACTGCAATTCAAAGGGATGCCTGCCGGCATTCAGTTCGATTTTCCCTCCACGAGAGCGACGTCCGTGCACCCCGTCATTGTTGACTACGGTTTGACCGTCAATCATCAGTCGGGAGCCGTCATCAGATGCAATGCCGAAGCGATAAACGCCGCTGGCTTGAATCTTCAACAGACCATGATAGCGGATGGCGTAGTGGTTGTTGCGACGGGGCACAGGCAGACTGAGGGTGAACTTTTCCAAGTGACCGCTGGACTTGGGTTCGATCTTTGAAAAGTCCGGTAATTGCCCGATATTGTCCAATTCATAATAATCAAAAGCCATGCCCGGCTCTTCCCCTGGATCTGCATGTGCAGACTGTGGATTTTCGAGTTGTTCACGCAAAAGATACACCGCGAGGGCGCGTGCTTCAGAGGCATCCAGTCGAAAATCAGGCATGCGACCTGATGGCCGTGTAAGATGGGGCTCCTGAAGGAAATGAGTCAGTGCATCCAGG
>JAAZXX010000072.1:0-5422 GCA_014239995.1 Verrucomicrobiia bacterium | reverse complement strand
GCAGCGCATCGGCTCACTCATCATGGGAACCAACCGGACGGCAGGCGACGCAGCCTGTCTTGTGAAAAAGTGTCTTACCTTCCTCTGCGAGGCTTTCGGATCCCCCCATGCGTGCGGGCTGAAGTTCTCCGCCCTGTGCCACCAGAAAATGTACCAGGAAGTCGATGGCACCCTCTTTGGCGGAGTCCTCCGATGCATGAAAAATATCGGGCATGATTACTCCGGGCTGCTTGGATTGTGGGTCCGAGAGGTACTCCCTGAGATAGTGGGGCGTGAGCCTTGAGCCCACTGAACTCAAATCCGGTGCCGCTCGATTCGACAGGCGTGCTGCGATGTTTTCGGTGGCCTGGTGACATGATGTGCAGTTGAGTTCGCCTAGAAGCAGCTCTCCACGCTGAATTTGAGAGGACGTCGTGCCCTGTTTCAGGTGTTCGTAGCCCAAGACCAGTGGCTTGTCTGCCTGCAATTCTCCGTTGTGCGAGGGTTGTAAAAGCAAGGCTGCAAAACTCAGGTAAAGAGCTTTCCCAGTAGCACTTTGAAAATTCATGCCTCATTTGATGATGGATTCAGTCGTAAATGTCAACCATCCCTCAATGGAATCCAGCGCAAGGAGAACCAGGGGAATGAAAGCATGACCCGTATCAAGATTATCCGTGTCATGTTGCCTGAAGACTTACAATCCATCTCACTCCTTTTCTTGGAAATGAACGTCAAGATGCGAGCAAATCACCCGGTGAACCTACGAAACTTCGCAACCGAGGCAAGGGGTTGGATCCCCGTGTTTCTGTTCCAAAGAGAGGCTCGGGTGGGTTTTCCATGCAGTTGTTGGATTTCCAGCCATCCATGGCTTCATTGGCCCATGAAGAATGAGACTAACCAAGCACCGTTGCAGGTAATGGTTTCACGATAATGCCACGGTAGGTCTTGCCTGGCTATTGTCAGAAATACTGGACAAACGACTTTTCCTTGAGGCGCTCAATCCATTCTGTCTTGAGTCGACTTCTCTCTTTTGCCAAAAGTTTATCTTCGATTTCTTCCTGTACTGAGGCAAGGGGTTTTGGTTGAGCTTCCTGCCGTTCTTCCACCAAAAGGAGATAACATCCCTCTTCCCTTGTAAGGATTTCGCTCATTTCACCTTGTTTGAGGGCAAAGGCAGCCTGGGACAAGTCTTCGCGTAACGTTCCTTTGTCTACCCATCCCCAGTCACCTCCTGAAGCTCTTTGACTTCCCTGATGGTAGAGCTTGGCAAGCTCGCTGAAGTCGCTGCCTGAGCTTATTTTACGACTTATATCACCCAGAAGCTTGGAAGCATAAGTATCATTTTCTGCGACCTTTGCAATGGAGATCATGCGCACGCGAATGCGTTCTTCCTGCAAGAACTCGCTGAGGTTCTCTTCATAGTATTTGTTGATTTCAAAAGGGGAAATCAGGGTGATGGATGCCACATGCTTGGAGGATAGAAAGTCCACGATGACTTGTTCGCGTATGCGCTTCTTGTAAGCCTCAAAAGTTATCCCCTTTGCCTGAAGTGTTTTTGTCAGTGTGAGGCGATCACCGTAATCCGTCCGAATTCTTTCCTTGATTCGTTCCTCTGTGATCTTTTCCGGCAGGATATATCCCTGGTTTTCGAATTCCTTGAGAATCAGTTGACGTTCGATCAGCGTTTCAAGGGCATTCTGACGCATTTCAAGTTTGCGTTGCGAGTATATTGCCGGCTCAGAGGCAAATCGCTGAAGCAGTACCTGTTCGAGCATTGCCGTCTGTGCCTTGACGTCCTCTGTCGTGATCGGGGTGTCCCCGACGAGCGCTGTTACGCTGTTCAAGCGACTCATTTCGGCGAAGGTCGTTAGCGACTGGACGGCTGCGATTGTTGTCCAGATCCATGTTTGCCTCGATAGCATATCTTCAATAAGTAAAAAACAACCCAGCGTTGGTCAAGTAAAGGCGTACATCATTGTTCGAAGAACCATCGAAATGCTGCATCGTTTTCCTTAGCGATCCTACTTCCAGTGGTCTTTTTCAATGGATTGAATCGGTGTTATTTCATGCAGCAGAGCTCTCTCGGTGCCTCTATCTGGTTCCTTTTACCTAATTTGCAAAGTTTCATTGCTTACCTCAATGATGCTCCCAAGTCGGACACACTGGTTGCCCTTTCTTAAGATTCACCCATTGGGGATTAAAAGGCGCACCTGTGCTTTCCCTTAACCCCATTGAGGTTCAAAATGGATCATCACCGGTATGCATTTGGAAATGCATTCATCAAGAAACCATCGGTCAGAATTTTCTTGGTTTGCGTAGTGATGAATACGCCAACCTTTTCTTGAAAAACGGTATGAAACACATGACATAAGTTGTTTAAGGATTGCCTGTTGCCTTGTTTGGTCCGTTTGGCAGAGATTCCCAAAGGGCATGGATTCCCAGTTACCTTGGGTGGAGATTTACACCTTGACCCATGTCCCTGCATCAGAAACAGAGTTTGACTGGGGCTGGGTGTGTGTCTTTTTCGAGGGAGGGACACCATACCGCGCGCATGGTTTTTTTGCATTGAGATGAGACACGTGTGCATTGAGATGAGACACGTGTGTATGCCATGAAATCCTGGGATGGTTTCATCCATCACCTTGCGAATGTTGTCGCCGAGATCAGGATGGCCGTTTTCGTTTTCTGCAAAATATCTCGGCCATGAGAAAGGCAACCAAATGATTTAGGCGGGATTCCAGGTTGGATTCTTCCATGATGACCTGTTTCGCTCTGGCCTCAGTAATCAGCGTGCCGGAAACCAGATCTGACAACTGCTCTACATCTTGAGTCCTGACCATCTGTTTGAGTGTTCCCTGCATGGAGGACTCGGTCATGGGGGCCTTGCCAGGATGTGATTCTCCGGTTAGCAAGGGATGGATCGAAGCCATAAAGGACGCATCCTGTTCGAGGTGCATGTTGACGAGGTCCAGCAGCTTTTGGCGAAGAGAACGAATGCGACTTTCGCTGCCACGGCTAGTTTGGATGGGTTTAAAGTGATGCGTTCGATAAGGCTTGTATGCAGCCGCACGGTGCAGGCGGATACGCTCGACGCCTTGAAGGATGATGTGTGCCGTGCCGTCAGCATGTTTCACCGCAGCACGGATCATTCCCAGCCCAGCGACCTTGTGGGGTATTTCCCTGTCGGTCCCTGATTTGCGCATGGCGATTGCGATCAGCCTGTGAGCCTTTAGACTGCGCTGCAGCATCTTGCAGTATCTAGGCTCAAAGATAAACAGCGGCAGCATTGTGTTTGGGAACAATGTCGCATTAGGCAGCATCATCACCGGCATGGTTTCCGGATATTCCATACTCTAATGTAAACAGGGTCTGCAACTAATCAAGGGGCTAGACGACAGATTTTTTATCGAGCTCACCAAAATGCTAAGACCTTGCTCAGCCGCTACACACAGAAAATCAAAGCTTCCAGAAAGCTTGCCAAAATGGATTTGGGATCACATTATGATGGAAATGAACAAATCAAGCAAGACTACGATCTTACTAGGCATCGTAAGTGGCATCCTGGTCGTCGCCCTTTACCTTCAATATAACGAGGCCAGCAAATCTGATAAAGCCAAGGAAGCTGAAATCAAGACTGTTGAAACCAGTCTTGATTCAACCAAGGCAGAGCTTTCAAAACAAACCCAAACCAATGATGCCCTGCGGGATGAGTTGGAAAGCAAGTCTCAGGATTTGCAAGCCCTTCAGGATCGCTACAACGCCACCACTTCCAAGTTGGTGAAAGTTCAGGAGAAAGCCGATGCTGCCACATCCGAAGTGGCTGCTGCCAAAGAGACGATTGCCACCATGGACAATCGCATCGGTGAACTCTCAAGCGAACGCGACACCTTGACGGGTGAAATGGCTGAATTGAACAGCAACATGGAAACCCTGGAAGGGCGAATACTTGAAACCCAGCGTAAGTTGGCTGCATCTCAGGGAGATCGGGAATTCCTACTCAAGGAGCTGAAACGTCTCCAGACCGAGAAAGCGCAATTGGAGAGGCAATTCAATGATCTGGCAGTTTTGCGCGATCAGGTTCGCAAGCTGAAGGATGAACTTTCCATCGCCAGGCGTATCGAATGGATTCGCAAAGGTATCATGGGGGCGGGGTCTGTGCCCAAGGGTGCCACCTTGCTGAAACGGGGATTTAAACGGCGGGAAACAAAACCCAATTTTGACCTTAACGTGGAACTCAATCAAGAGGGTGGTGTGCAGGTTGTGCCTCCAGCTTCTCGCTGAAGTCTCGTTTTGATAACAGCCGGATGAAACAACAGGGGCTCAAGGATGCTTTTGGTAGGGTGATGCATGATCTCAGGATCAGCGTAACTGACCGATGTAACTTCAGATGCCTTTATTGCCTTCCCGAAACAGAAGAAGCCTCCGAATTTTATCGTCAACAAAAAGCAGATCCTTCTAAAGCCAACGCCAAGAAACCCATTTGTTACTCATGGAAGCCCAAGAGCGAAATTCTTTCCTTTGAGGAAATAACTCGTTTTGTGCGTATTGCCGCGAGGATGGGGGTTCACAAGATTCGCATCACAGGCGGAGAACCTCTGCTGCGTCGTGGTGTCGCAGCATTGATTTCAGACATTCGAGCCATCCCGGGAATCAAGGACGTTGCCCTGACGAGCAACGGTTTTCTTTTCTCCAGGTATGCTCAGGCACTCAAGGACGCTGGACTCTCCCGCATGACTTTCAGTCTCGATTCACTGGACCCGGCTAATTTCAAGAAAATGACGGGTCGCACCGGCCTTCAGAGTGTCCTCGAAAGCATTGCGCTTGCCAAAAGGATGGATTTCGATCCGGTCAAGGTCAATGCCGTGATTATTAGTGGTCTGAATGATCACGAACTTGAGGCGCTTGTTGCATTCGGTCGGGATGCTGGAGTCAGGATGCGATTTATTGAATATATGCCCCTTGACTCCGGTAAGGCCTGGCAGAGGGAGATGGTGGTCGCAGGGAGTGAAATGCTTGAGCGGATTCGCCAGCAGTTCGCACTTGTGCCTCTTGAACAGGCCCATGCTGCTGAGACAGCCAAACGATGGAAGCATGCTGATGGAAGAGGCGAAATCGGTATCATTGCGTCTGTTACAATGCCTTTTTGCCAGCAATGCAATCGTCTCCGGTTGACCTCAGATGGTTATCTTCGTACCTGTCTTTTCACTCACCAGGAGCATGATTTTAAGACCATGCTTCGTGGCCAAATGACTGACGAAGTCATTATGGAAAAACTCCAGTCGGTGGTTTGGAACAAGGAATCCGGCCACAATATTGGTCATCAGGATTTTCGGCAGCCCCAGCGTACGATGAGTTCTATTGGTGGTTAAAATCAGTTTTTGATTTCGTGGCCACAACGAGGGTCGATGATTGCATTCCCCAATCGCTTGTCCGTTTAATCGTT